>CAXUMK010000171.1:11539-11896 GCA_964251885.1 uncultured Segetibacter sp.
AAAGTATTCTTAAGTGATGTTTTTTAAAGTTTGTTTTTATTAAATCCATTGTTTTATTAGCAATGGATTTTTTAGTTTAATATTTTTTGGTACAGACATTTGTACTTTGTTTAAACATTCTTGCGACGCTCCATTTATCATTTATATTTCAATTTGGCGGTGATACCAGCAATAGTTGAAAAAAGCAAAATAGAATTACATCAGTCAAAACGGAGCGTCGCAACCAATGATGCTTTTTGTTTCTATGCTGGTAACAAAAAAAATCCCGGCAGTATAAACGTGCCGGGGAAATAATAAAACGCTGTTTCAATATACTATCCTTTCATTTCTGCAAAGTACTTATGGAAGTAGGGAATA
>CAXUMK010000172.1:0-11850 GCA_964251885.1 uncultured Segetibacter sp.
AATCATGGATTTGTCGTTTTCTTTTCTTCCAGTGGAAGGAAAGAAAAGGATCACAGTTGAGACGGTTTGTTCATTATTCAGCAATGCACTACTTGTCTCGCTTACGGGAATCTTACCCCACGTAATACTTAAACCAGGAGAAGTTTTGTTTAAAGTTTAATAGCAATTCCTTAATAATTAATTTAAGCAATAAGATTTTCTTTATAAAAACTATGTACAGTATGTACAGTCTACAGGAAGTAATTCTTATTATTCGTATAAATCTATCTAATGAAAACGTGTCAACAGTTTTATTAAAAGTTTCCTTATAAATTTATAATGCTGTTATAGAAGATATGTGTATGATCTTTTTATTCAAAACCTAACATGGAGATAATGCGAAAAAATCTTGTTTTAATATCAATACTTTTTGTTTCATCAACATTCGCTCAACCTGTTCATTATACTGTAGCCAATGCCCATTCTCACAACGATTATGAGCAGAAATCTCCTTTTTGGCTGGCTTACGATCAGGGTTTTGGTTCTATTGAAGCGGATATATTTCTTGAAAATAATAACCTTTATGTAGCACATGATACTGTTGAATTAAAGGCACACAGAACATTGGAAGAGTATTACATTCAACCTTTGCTAAAAGTAATTGGTAAGAATAATGGTCATCCTTTTGCAGACAGTACGAAACATTTACAGCTATTGATAGATATTAAGACAGATTCTATTCATACCCTAAACAAGCTGATAATAGTTTTGAAAAAGTATCCTGCGCTGCTTAATAGCGCGTTGGTTACATTTGTAATAACAGGAAATCGTCCGGACGAATCGTTATTTACTTCTTACCCGTCTTTTATATCGTTTGATGGAGAATTATTTAAAAATTATTCAAAAGAAGCTTTATCAAGAATTTCGCTTTTGAGTGATAATTTTAAGACCTATTCTCATTGGGATGGAACAGGATCGCCACCACAAAATGAATTATCTGTGCTTGAAGCAGCGGTTAATAAAGCACATAGTTTAAACAAGCCTGTACGCTTTTGGAATTGCCCTGATTTTATAAATGCCTGGAAAGAGTTTATGCATTTAGGTGTCGACTATTTAAATACCGATCATATTGTTGCTTTAGCATCTTTCCTTAAAGACGATAAGTAAAAGAACTTCAACCCGGTTAATGCTGTTTAGTAGTGTAGGGGCCGAAGATGCTTTTTACAAGGCTCTGGTCACTGCTGTCGTCTAAAATAATTACGTAATAATTTTTGCCTCCCGGCAAAACACGTACAACAATGTGCCCCTGCTGGCTTTGATAAGATTGATCAACCAATGGCCCTATTACCAGCTTATTGGCTTCCAACATATTGGTAGCGAAAAGATCGCGTTTCCCTTCATACAAATAAGGCGAGGTTACGCGTATTAATACTTCATGACCCGGATGATCAGCCGTCCAGGTTTGCTCTATCCAAACCCGTGGCCTGAGCGTTTTTACCTGGAATTCGTTTACTGCGTCTCTGTTTCCATGATGATCCATTGTGGCTATGTCAACCTCTCCAACCACTTTTGCTACAGGTGTTTCCACGTCGCGCCACGCGGCGTCACCTAAAAATACATTGCCTGAACAATCACCGCCGGTGTAATAAGTAAAAGGCCCGTAATGTATGACCAGTACATTGCTCAATGTATTTTCGTCCGGCCATGTTTTATTGTCGAGTGAGTCTATGGCAGGAAAATGCTGTGCTGTCGTACTATCATTTCCTGTCCAGATGAGGCCGTTGGATTTTATGTTTTGTATATAAAAATCAGGAAATTTCGAAGGGTGATGCTGTAAGCTTATTTGTGTTTTAACGCCCGCTTTAAAAGACTGAACCTGCATGCCTTTTTGCTGTTGTACCTTAATGAATGAAATGTAATTGTTCCAGGTTTTTATATAACTGTCTGCTTTTCCTTTATATGCTTCCAGTCTTTTCTCGACAGGAACAGGATAATTATAATCCCGCTGCAATAAGTGGTGAATAGGAATAAGCTCACCAACACCGGTAATGCCTGTTAGCGCATATTTCTTAGTGGCAGATAAAGGTGCACCGGCATACCAGCTACCAAAATGATCATCATGAAAATGTGAAATGACAGCATAATCAATCACTGCTTTTTCCTTTAACGGCGATACTTTTTTTATGTAACCAGCGATCCATTGAAAGGGATGTTTTGTATCGTTTGGACGAATAACCGCATTTCGTTTAGAAGTAGTTCTTTCATTTGTGGGATCCAACTCGCCTGCATCGAACATAACAGTAGTACCGTCGGGCAGAATATAAAAGGCAGCGTTTCCTCTGCCTGTATTGATATGATGCAAATCAAGATAGCCTTCCTGCCAGGCCGGCAACGGTTTACCTGGTTCGGCTACCTGTTGTGCGTAAGCATTTTGTGCTGCAAGCAACACAAATACGAATAATAATTTTTTCATGATGAAAAGGAAATGAACTAAAGTTTGACTATCATTTAAAACCGGTGATTGTTCGTTGCTGCATTTGTGCCATGCCCAATGTTGTGCAAAAGTACAAGAGTGCGACGCAACGGCAGCTTAATAGCAGCAAATCAGTTTGGCTCACAATAATTGATTTTGGAAGACAAGAAATTTAAAATAAAGGAACTCTTCATTGGATAAGATAAACGGTGTATTATACTTCACGCCGTATAAAAATGTGCAGCGTTTTTTTGGGAGCCCGGCGGCATTACTACTATTTTACATCGTTGCGTCGCACACTTATACATTTGTTCAATATTCAGCAATGCACAATCTTACCCCGCGTGCAGTATAACTTTTTAAAATTAATCAGAATGAATACCTGAGTCCAAACTGAACAGAATAATAACTTGCGGTTTTAACTTTTGTACCTGCATTTGCGTTCACTTTATAGATGTAAGAATTACTTGCCTGGTCAAATCCGGTAACGTTATACAAATTGGTATTAATGATCTGGCTATAACCACCCCACTTATAATTCACCAGGTTTAAAACATTAAATACATCAGCACGGAAAGTAACTTTATGCGTTTTATAAATTTTTAAATCATAAGCTGCGCTCATATTCCATTGCGTGCGCCAGGGCATTAAACCTCCGTTATAAGGCGCGAACTTTCCCATATTGCTTTCGAGATATTTCCTGAACTCAGGACTTGTTTTTTGAAGAAGCGTTTGCATATCTGCTGCAATTGCGGCAGGTGTAGAAGATTTGCCGGGATTGTAAATATAGGCAAGGTCGGTACCATCGTTGCCCTCGCCGATAATATCCCTGTTTACATAAGCAGAGTAACGTCCGTTTTGGTAGGCCTGAAAAGATGAACTAATGCTGAAGCCATAAAAGGTAGGGCTTAAAAGCAGGGCAACGATCTTATTAGGCTGATCGCCATCGCTGTAATAATTTCTGCCATAAGCAGCATAATCGTGGTAAGAAGAAGCAACGCTGAAATTTGCATTTCTGGGATCACCATTATCATAAGGCGGTGTGCCGGTGGCTTTGCCCTTTGCATAAGAAACACTGAAATACCCGTCTTTGCCAAGCTGCGCAGAAGCCTCTACCACAATGCCCATGAATTTAGAAGACCAGTTGGTGTTGGTAAAATATCTTACCTGGTTAAAATCGGATGATATTCTGGAATTAACTATTGGTAGGGCGGCTGATATATTGGCAGGAATAGTTGAAGCAGGCACATATACTTCGCGGCCTTCATTCGTTACAAATTCGGGTGTCTTTTTTAAATTGAGATCGTATAAATAGAAATTATCCCAGGTATTGTCGTAGTATACATTGCCGCCCATACGTAGCCAGCGATTAAAATAATGATAGTAGCCAAAACTGGTTTTAAAAGTAAGCGGGTTCTTTAAATGTTTATCCAAAACCAAAACAGTGGCGGGTTGTTTGGTGGTAAGTGAATTATAATAAGCAACGCCGGGTACTTTGCTAAAATCTTTTTGGTAAGCCTGCCAGTCAGGAACAGGCACGTTCTGACGAATATCGATCTGCCTGAAATCAACACCATTATCAATATGAGAAAAAGTGATAGGTTGCGTGGTAAATTCAGATGCAAAAAGCCCTGCTCCGAATTTTACAACATCTTTTCCATTACTATTTACATCCCAAATTAAGTTGACCCGTGGTTGTACATTTTTTGCATCGAAAGGAACAACATCGGTTCTTACACCCAAATCCTGCTCAAGTAAAGTGTTACGGGTAGGCTTGCTGCCGATAACAGTTGCATCCCATCTTAACCCGATTGTTAAGTTCAGGTTGGGTTTTAAATTGGTTTCCATTTGTGCAAATAAACCTAACTCAAGTAATGGTACGCTGATGGCAGGATTGCTACCATTCAATGGAATTTTCCTGTTAAAGCGATATGGATTATTGTTAGCCATATCGGTAATGCTTGCGTAATAAAATTGTCCCTGCTGATCGTGTGACAACCGGTCGGTTATATGATTGATATTGTTATCGGTACCAAAAACAAAGTTCAGGTTACCCACTTTATAACGTAGGTTGTCTACTACCTGTATCACATCGGAGGCGTCTCTCTCCGGTACCCAGTTCTGGTCACCGAAAGCGACAGTAGTGTTTCCGGTGCTACCGTCGGCAAAGGTGGAGGTAACATTTACAAAGCCTTCAGGAACATGATTATTTAAGAAGCTGAGAAACTTTCTGTAGGTGCTAAAGCTTAGTCTTAAATCGTTTGTTACCGAATTACTGAATTCGGTACGTAATGCCAGCATAACAGCATTATCTATTTCTGTACCCGTATATTCGGTTGTTAATAAGCCTGAACCTTTTAATTTATTAGGATCAACAAAATGGAGATAATTATACTTCAGCGTAAGCAGGTTTCTCTTGTTAATGTTCCAGTCAAATTTGGCAAATGCATTTTTAGTTGACTGTACTATATTAATAGTTCCATATTGAGGGCTTGCAGGAAAACCAAATTTATTTTCCATAATGCCTACTATCTGATCGAGGTTGGCTTTGGTAATGCCGAGGTTTTTTTCTGCCTGTGCCTGCGTTGCGCCTGAATAGGTAAAATCATAAGCTCTGAACGGGATTGTGTTTTGATACTGGTCATACGACACCAGGAAATGTACTTTATCTTTTATAATCGGGCCGCTCAGATATGCACCGGTCTGAAATATTTCATACTTACTTGTCAGATGATTGCCGTTTACATCTTTACTTGCAGCAAGAGAATTGGCACCATAGTAACTCCATGCTGCGCCTGATAGGGTGTTAGTGCCAGACTTTGTAATAGCTTTTACCACTCCACCCGAGCCACGCCCATTAGTTACATCATACGAATTGGTAGATACTTCAAACTCCCGTATTGTTTCGGATGATATAGAAAATGCAGCATCCGACAAACCCCCGAAAGTGGCTCTCCGGTTGCTGACTCCGTCTAACATATAGCCTGTACCTCCTGCTTTTGCGCCAGCCAGCGAAGCGCCGTTTGCCAAAGGTGATAATACCATTAAGTCAGTATAGTTACGCGAGGCTAAAGGTATTTTTTGTATAGCTCTCCCACTTACAGCGGTAGCCGTTCCCAACCTGTCAATACTATTGTTAAAACTGTTTGAAGTAACTTTTACTTCTGTCAGCACAGCGCTGGTCTTTCCCAAAACAATTTTATGCAATACCAGCCTGTCGCCAAGATTAAGCGTGTTGTCTTTTATAATCTGCGTTTGAAAATTGATCGAAGAAATTTCGATGGTATAAATTCCTACAGGTAAATCCCTCAAAACGAAATAACCCTTTTTGTCTGATACAGTAATGGCGCTGAAACCCGTTGCTGTATTTTTTGCATTAATTGTTGCTCCTTCAGCAGGTTGCGTGTCATCAGCATAAACAAATCCGCTGATGCCTGATCCGGATGACTGGCTAAAACTTTCGATGGCAAATATTGCTGTTATTAATAAGCAAAAGAAGCTTTTGTAGATAAACTGTAGTTTCATAAGAGGATAGTTTTAAGAGAATTGCACAAAACTATCAGTAGATTTATCTAAAAACTTTTGTCCAAAAAAAGTTAATGCAACGTTTATGATAAGATAATAAAATGTTAATGGATTAGTAAATGTTCTGATGAAGTATTCGTGCGCTGTCAAACCTAAAACATACTGCAAATTAAAGCCGTTTGCTTTGGCACAACGGCTTTAATTTCTTGTTTCCTTATCTCTTTATTAGCGGCATTATATTTATTTACTTGACACAGTCATACAGTCATTTTAGATTTAAGTGTCGGGAAACACTGAAACCAGCGGGGTATATGTTGTTGAAAACTAAAGACATTATTTTTTGCTTCCTGCTTCTATTATTTTATTTTTGACAAAATTTGTCAAATTAATTTCATTCAAAATGGATAGCTTGGGAGAAACTATCAGAAAATTACGCGAAGAAAGGGAACTTCCTTTACGTACTGTTGCTGCTTACCTCGATATTGACCAGGCTATTTTAAGTAAAATTGAAAGAGGACAAAGAAATGCAAGCCGGGAGCAGGTTGTGAAGCTAGCAACATATTTTAAGGCAAAAGAAGAGGATTTATTAGTGCAATGGCTTTCTGATAAACTATTGTACGAGGTTGAAGATGAGGATATAGCTTTAAAAGCTTTGCAGATGGCGGAGGAAAAAGTGGAGTATTTAACTAAACAAAAGAAAAAAATTTAATGCCAACACTCCAATTTAAAGGAAAAACATTTGTACAGAACCACCACTTAGCGGTGAAGTATCACCAATTAGTACCGAATAAGAAGTTGAGTTTGACCGATAAAGTTTCTTTACATGATAATTTAGTAATACAAGGCGACAACCTGAAAGCCTTGAAAGCATTGTTACCAACTTACGCAGGAAGAGTTAAATGCATTTACATAGATCCGCCTTACAATACCGGAAATGAAAATTGGGTGTACAATGACAACGTAAATAGTCCGATGTTGCAGGAGTGGCTTGGAAAGGTGGTTGACAAAGAAGACATGACAAAGCATGATAAATGGCTTTGTATGATGATGCCACGGTTAAAACTATTAAGAGAACTATTGAGTGACGAAGGAGCGATTTTTATTTCGATTGACGACGTTGAACAACATAGATTGAGGACATTGTGCGATGAAATATTTGGCGAAGATAATTTTGTGTCAAATATTATTTGGGAAAAATCTGATAGCCCTAAAATGGATTCGGAATATTTTTCAAATAGCCATGACCACATTTTAGTTTATGCTAAGAACTTCAATTACTTCCATCTTTTACATTTAATAAAAGGTGAAAGTGATTTTGAGCATTACAATAAAACTGATAAAAATGGAAGAAGCTATTATCTAAAACCTTTAAGGGCGATGGGAGGACAAGGTGAAACAAGGGAAGCAAGACCGGGATTATATTATGCTCTTATTTCTCCAGATAATGTAGAAGTATACCCTAAAAGAAAAGATGGCAGCGATGGGGCTTGGCGTTGGAGTAAAGAAAAAGTTGATAAAGAAAATAACCGGATTGAGTGGATTAAAGGCAATAATGGTTGGACGCCTTATTTTAGAATTTATGCTGATTTAAACAAATCAAAGCCTCCTCAAACGATATGGTATAATAAAGATGTAGGAAGCAATCGAACATCTAAGACTGAAATAAACAATATTTTAGGGGAAACTAACTCTTTCAATACGCCAAAGCCATCAATTTTAATTAAAAGAATTATCTCAATTTGTTGTTTAGAAGATGATATTATTCTCGACTCCTTCTCTGGTTCCGGCACGACAGCTCAAGCTGTTTTAGAACTTAATAAAGAAGATGATGGCAACAGAAAATTTATTATGATTGAACAAGAAGATTATGCAAATACTATTACAGCCGAAAGAGTCCGACGAGTTATTAAAGGTATAAGCACATCAAAAAATGAAAATCTTAAAAATGGTTTAGGTGGTACTTTCAGTTACTTTACTTTAGGTGAGCCCATAGAAATGGAAAGTTTATTGCGTGGTAACAATCTCCCTTCCTTTAAAGAGTTTGCACGTTATCTTTTTTACACTTCTACCGGTGAAGAGTTTAATGACAAAAACATTAATGAGAAAACAGGCTTCATTGGTGAAAGCCGAAACTTTGAAGTGTACATGTTTTACAAACCGAATTTGGAATGGCTAAAGAAGAATGCATTAACATTAGAGCTTTGTAAAACTTTACCAACATATAAAGGAAAGCAACGTTTGATTTTTGCACCTGTTAAATATGTTGATGACTACACTTTACAGGAATACAGAATTGATTTTTGTCAGTTACCATTTGAAATTTATCGTCTGAAGTAATGAAGCTCAAACACTACCAGGAAAAAGTTTTAAACGAGCTCAAGGAATATTTGAGTTTGTTAGCGGATTATAAATCCAAGTATGAAAAGTATTTGAATATAGATACTGACATAGCAAGAGATTATGATTTTCCTAAACGTGCATTCACCCAAAGCACTAATAGAACCACTTTTTATTCTAAAACGAATGGTCTTCATGAACCTCTACCCGATATATATTTAAAAGTACCAACCGGTGGTGGAAAAACTTTACTCGCCTGCCATTCGATTGACTTAATAAATAAAACATTTTTAAAAAGACAAACAGGCCTTGTTTTATGGATTGTTCCATCGACTCAAATTTATAGACAAACCATTTTTGCCCTGAAAAACCGTGAACATCCTTACCGACAAATTTTAGATATATCCAGCGGGGGAAGAACATTGATAAAAGAGAAAACAGAAATGTTTAATCGATTGGATGTAGAGGAAAACTTAGTCGTGCTCATGCTCATGCTTCCGTCTGCAAACCGCCAAAACAGGGAGACGTTGAAAGTATTTAGAGACTCAGGAGGTTACACAGAATTTTTTCCACCCGAAGACAATTACCCTGCGCAGGAAGCGATATTGCAACTTATTCCTAACCTTGATTGTTTCTCAATGCCTGGAGAAGTTTTTGGTACTCAAATAAAGACCTCACTAGGTAATACTTTAAAATTATTGAATCCTCTTGTTATAGTTGATGAAGGTCATAGAGCGTATGGAGAGAATGCAAGAAATACTATTCGCAACTTCAATCCGTCCTTCATTCTTGAATTATCAGCAACGCCACCACCTGCAAGTAATGAATTAGTTAGAATTACAGGACGTGAATTACACGAGGAAGAAATGATTAAGCTCGATATTCATCTTATAAATAAAACCACGCTTGACTGGCACGATACAATGCTGGCAAGTTTTGAAAAGCGAAATGAATTAGAGCGAATAGCAAAGGAATATGAAGCAAACACAGGTAAATACATTAGACCTGCATGTTTAATTCAGGTAGAGCGAACCGGTAAGGACCAAAGAGAGGGAAAATTTATTCATGCAGAAGATGTAAAAGATTTTTTAATAAAAAAGTGTAATGTTCCTGTTGAACAAATTGCAATTAAAAGCAGTGATAAAGATGATATTGAAGGAATAGATTTGTTTGCTAATAATTGTGAGATAAGGTATATCATTACGAAGCAAGCCTTGCAGGAAGGATGGGATTTTTCATTTGCATACATACTTACCATACTTACAAATCCATCATCAGCTACAGGAATAACTCAATTGACAGGACGCATTTTAAGACAACCTTTTACGCAAAAGACAAAAATTAAAATGCTGGATGAATGTTACATATTTACATTCAGGCAAAATGCAAGCACGCTTGTAAAAGAAATAAAGCATGGCTTAGAAAATGAGGGACTTGGCGATATTGCCGGACGAATTGTAAATGATGAAGGTGCAAATGACAATCAATTATTCAGAGAAGTTGAAATGCAGTATCGTCTGGGTTTCAAAAAATTTGAAGGAAAGATATATCTGCCAAAATTTGTAATTCAGGAAAATAATTCATGGCGTGACATAAACTTTGACGCTGACATTTTAAGTGTAATTGATTGGGAAAGTATAAAGCTAAATGACGTACATAATATCACACTTAACCCTGACCAGCGAATTGGCGAAATTGACTTAACAATCGGATATCCGGAAGAGAATTGGAATGAGATAATTCAAAGAGGTGTAGTTCAGAAAAAAGGAACTTTAGAAATTGATGAGGTTTTTTTGGCAAGGCAAATTAACAATATCATTCCTAATCCGTGGATTGCTTACAAGCTTGGCGATGAAGCATTAAAAATCTTAAAAGAAAAGTATCAGGCGCATGAAAGCAAAACAATTGTAGAATCAAATTTTGTTTTCATTATTGAAGAACTAAAGAAAATATTAGAAAAGGAAAGAAATCGTTTAGCAGAAAATGTTTTCAAAGAATTAATTCAAAAAAAACAGCTTCATTTCTTTTTAATTACAAATAAGGGGGGCTTCTTTTTACCATCCAGAATTAAAACAAAGAGCAACCGGCAAATAAACAGAGCTGATGGCTCTCAAATTCAGCGCTCGTTATTTGATTATGTCCCAGAAGAAAATTTAAATGAATTAGAATATCAGGTTGCTATTTATCTGGATGAACAGGAAAAGCTGCTTTGGTGGTATAGAAACATGAGTAAACAAGATTACCATATACAAGGCTGGAAAAGAAACAAGATTTATCCGGACTTCATTGCTGCCAATAAAAAGAAAGAGAATGATGATTATGATACAGTATATGTGCTAGAAACAAAAGGCATTCATCTAAAAGATAACACTGACACAATTTATAAAAGAGATGTGTTTGCCCTCTGTAGTAAACTAGGTACAAAGAAAGCCTGGAAGGATTTATTTAATGAGTTCCCTGATCATGATTTTGAGTTCCAGGTAGTGAACGGAGACGAATGGCAAAATAAGATCAATCAACTCTAAACAAAGCTTTCTAATCCATCAGCAAATGAATAAAATATTTCTCTCACTATATAAGTTGAGTAAATGGTGCAATAACCTACATCCGTACAAGTGAGTGACACAACAATGCCCAAATGAAACTGTACTGCCGGCTACATAAAAAAAACAAAAGCTACCGAAGCCACTTTCGTTAACGAAGATATAGTGTGAAGTATAAGACCAGGATCAATTACTCCTGCTTAACCCATACCAATTTTTCCACCTGGTATCCGACCTCGGTTGCTTTTTGCAAAAAGCTTTGTTTGACGCTTTCAGGAATGGTTTTCTCTCTTGAGAGCAACCAGAGATAATCCAGATTCTTTCCCGCTACCAATGCGTATGTATAACTGGCATCCATCGCAATTACATTGTAGCCTGAATAAAAAGGTCCGAAAAAAGATACTTTCAATTTGGCTTCATTGGGCGAGGAAACAAATTTTGCTTTGCCTGTAGCCTCTTCCCATTTTTTCTTTTTATAATTGTAGCCGCGGTTCATTACTTTAATGCTTCCATCATCGTTCAACGAGTAATTAGCGGTAGTATTTTTTAAATTTTTTTCAAACCTGAAATCGAACCGTGCAATCTCGTACCATTTGCCTAAATATTTTTTGACATCGAATGGCTTTACCGCTACTGCATTTTTAGGTATGGTTTTGCACGATTTTAAAAGTACCAGGGTAACCATGCTCAGCACTGTTATACCAACAACATTTCTTGTTTTCATTTTTATCACCTTATTCGTCTGCAACAACCGCCTCAGTAATATTGTTCAGCAACGACTGAGATCAAATAGAGTAGCATGACTGCATCAGGGTATAAAATAAAAACATTGATTTTATACCCTTTAAGGCAATGTCATTAACTTAAGCTTTTTTGGGGCAAACATTTGTTCTTTATTGAGCTTTGGTTGTGTCACTCACTTGTACTTTAAGTTCTTTATTCAACTTTTTTCATGTTTTACTTTTTTCAAAGTTTGTTAAGTTAATGACATTG
>CAXUMK010000173.1:0-11757 GCA_964251885.1 uncultured Segetibacter sp.
TGTCACTCCCTTGTACCACATCTTTTCATAGCAGCTTATACACCCGGCATTATCTGTACAACATTCTTAAGTTAATGACATTGAACATATAACCTTATTACCTTAGTAACACAGCCTATCTGCCCAAAAATAACTAACCTTATTAGCTTATATCTCACAATTTTTTTAAGAATGGAAGGAATGCGATTTTAAGTTATCAAAACAAAATGAGTAAAGATTGCAGGTATTCAATTTCATGACTTAATGATAAGGTGATAAGGTTTTTTATGGATAACTCTCACTGGAGCAAAAACTTCATCACCTGGATAGAACAGCAGGCTGCAAAAGATACGTTGCTGCAGCATACAGTAGAACTAATGCTGGAGGAAGTAAAACTGCAAGGCAGCTTCTGCTAAAGCGGAAAGAAAACTAAGGGCATTAATACATAATTATAAGAACAAAGACAGAGTTAGCTGAATACAATATGCTGTAAAAGTGAGTGAACTTTAAAGGGGCTTTAAAACCAATGAAATGAACCTGCTGATTTTTTGCTGCAGTAAAAGTGAGTGACACAAGAGAACCCCAAACCCCTGAAGGGGCTTTAAAACTGAACAAAATGAACCTGCTGATTTTTTTGTTGCGGCAAAAGTGAGTGACCCAACGATGTCGAATAGTGTGCTGATGCAGGCTCCAAAAAAAATATTATAAATTTTTAACTTACCGTTACCTGTTAAAGCTTATCATAGATGTCAACGGATAGCGGCGGTTATCGTAGCCCATTAAATCTACTTTTACAGAACCTACCAATAACGGGCTTTCAATACGCAAAGGCACTTTGTTGGCGTCGTCACTTACGTAAACCGTCATTTTTTCGCCGCCTTCAAACAGGGTTCCTTTTACGAGCAAAGGTTTAAATACAATAGCCCTGAATTTGCCATAACGGGTCTTTACTACCTCTTTACCCTGGTACCTGATATACATATTGTAAACATCGTTGTCTAAAAAAATGGTGAAGGGAATTTTATCGCCCGGTTTATACTTGTTGAAATCGATGTTACGTGCATAATACATAGAGCTGACCACATCCTGTATGCAAGGGGGCACTTTATACACTCCGGAGGCGCTTAGTGCAGTATTTGCAGCGTGGTTGAAGGTAATGTTTTCATATTTTTTAAAACCGCCTTCATCTACGTTTCGTATAAATTTATACGGCCGCAAAGAACCTGTGTCTATATACGTTTCGTAGCGGTCTCTGACTTTAAAAATCCAGTCATATTTGCTGTTTGTAACCCCTGTACCAACTATATGATAAACCGGCTTGTTATTTAGCATTTCTATGTTTGCTGTAAAACCGGCAGTACCTGCATTTATATAAATACCAAGAGCGTTATAAAATACTACAAATGTGATGCGTTCACCTTGCTGAAAACTGGTGTTGCGAATGCTGCAAAAATCGTCTCCTGCCGTAAAACCCGTTGTAGCCAATACGAATAAACCAATGAATAAAAATTTTTTCACTTACTTCTAAATAATTTTATACCCAAGACGAACAAACTCCCTGCCAAAGCAGGTACTACTAAATTGATCAGCCATATCGCTGAAGAGGTAAACACAATTCCTAAAGTATTGGCGCTAAAAACGCCAAATAAGAAAATGCTGATCTTTCCTCTTACTCCCAACTCTGCCAATGCAATTGATGGTACAATTGCTAATGCAAGAAACATGATCGTCACCAACCAGAATGCAGTTACAGAACTGATACCAACATTAAAGACCTGCAACAATAACAAATATTGAACTGCAAAAACAATGTACCGAAGAATGGAAATTAACAAGACTTTCAGCAGTTCCTGCCACCTGAAATCCTCGAGCTTTTGAATAAAGAAAGAGTACCTGGCAACAAATGGAATTTTTTCTAAAAGCCTTACCAGCCAGCTCAATTCAAAATACACAGCAATCAAAGCTGTTGTAAGGGCTATGCAACCATAAAAAACGCCGTCAATCAGTGGTAATGACAAATGCAGAGTTTGATTTGTTGCATTATAAAAGTTATTGCGAAGCAAAAAAAGACCGATGGTGCCTAAAAACATAGTCACTATCAACTGGCTTATGCTGCCAACCAAGGTGAGCGTAATAGCTCTTATGCGATTTCCCTGCTTTACATATAGAATGCGGCCAAAATATTCGCCTGCACCATTTGGCGTGTTCATCGCCAGTGACACACTGAGACCTGATAAGATGGCTTTGAAGGCTGTAAAAAAAGATATTTTTTGCACATGACCGACCAGCACTTTCCATTTTAATGCTTCGCAGCTCCAGTTAGCAAGCATTAAAATAATTACAAGAATGGCCTTCCACGCCTGCTCGCCATGTAATGATGCTTTTATTTGTACAAAAGAATGTTTCCAGTTAGGCTGATGGATAATATTACGGTAAATAGATAGTGATAAGCCAATGAATAAAAGAGGACCTAAAAAATAATTGAAAAATATTTTGAGCCTTTTATTCAGGATTGAAAAATTTTTCGCAAACCTACTAAATTATAGTGCCATTCTTATTTAAGAGACTAAAGATTAGACAGATACGGGCAGATAAAGTATTTTCACGCTGCAATGATAAAGAGCAGAAATGTGATATTAGGCATAGATCCGGGAACCTTGTTTATGGGTTATGCGCTGATGGATGCCACAACCAATACACCAAAATTGCTGACGATGGATGTGCTGAAGTTATCAGCCAAAAAAGACGCATACGAGCGGCTGCAGAAAATTCACTGGACGGTTTGTGATTTAATTACAACATACAAGCCCGATACTTTTGCTATTGAAGCGCCTTTTTTTGGAAAGAACGTTCAAAGCATGCTGAAGCTTGGTCGTGCGCAGGGTGTTGCCATCGCTGCAGCCATGCAGGCAGGACTGACGGTAAGTGAGTACTCTCCCAAAAAAGTAAAACAATCCATAACCGGAAATGGAAATGCTGATAAAGACCAGGTTTGGAAAATGCTGCAGCGTATACTGAGTCTTGAAGAAAAGCCCCAATACTTTGATGCCACTGACGCGCTTGCTGTTGCTCTCTGCCATCACTATCAGTCTAACTCTGTAATTGGTAAATTGGGAAAAGGATTAAAAGGCTGGGAAGATTTTATTTCAAAGAATCCGGGAAGGGTGAAGTAAGTCAATAAGTCATTAGTCAGTAGTCAGTAAGTTATTAGTCATTAGTCAGTAAGTTATTAGTCAGTAAGGGAAGAGTCATTAAGACATTAGTCATTGAGGGATGAGTCAAGAAGTCAGTTGGGAAGAAAGTGATATAAGGCTTAATAAGACTTGCGCATTGCACCTATTTCATCAATAATCTTCCATCGGATTTCTTCAAATTCTTCTTTCGAAAACTTTAATTTTTTATTTTCCAGGTGTACATCCTGAGGGTGGTTTGTTGGAATGAGATGAACGTGGGCATGAGGCACTTCGAGGCCAACAGTTATCATATTTACCCGGTTGCAGGGAAAGCTTGCTTCGATCGCTTTTGCAATTGGCTTTGCAAACAATAGTAATTCTGCCAAGTATGCATCAGGAACATCAAATATCTTATCTACTTCTACTTTAGGTACAACGAGTGTATGACCTTTTTGAACAGGGAAGATGTCGAGAAAGGCGAGAAATTTGTCGTTCTCTGCAATCTTGTAAGAAGGGATCTCACCCGAAATAATTTTTGAAAAAATAGTCATACCTGTCATTTTACATGCAGATGTAAGAAGTTTTGCTGAAATAAAAAAGACGGCACTAGGCCAGCTTCATTATTTACTACTTTCACAACTTACAACTCACCACTCACAATTCACCACTCACTACACTCACACCGTAATATCCTCCACTTTAAATTTAATCACTCCCGTAGGCGCCTTCACTTCTGCCACTTCACCTATCACTTTACCGATCAATCCCCGGCCAATTGGTGAGGATGCTGATATTTTACCGGCTTTAAGGTCGGCTTCTTTTTCGCCAACAATCTGGTAAGTAACTGTTTTTTTAGTGGATATATTCGTGATGGTCACTTTTGTTAAAATCGTAACCTTGCTTGTATCAATTGTGTTCGTATCCACAATTTTTGCTGTGGCAATCACACCTTCGAGTTGTTTTATTTTTGCTTCAAGCATTCCCTGCGCTTCTTTCGCAGCATCATACTCTGCATTTTCTTTTAAATCGCCCTTTTCACGGGCTTCGGCTATTGCACGTGAAGCCGCCGGTCTTTCAACTGCTTTCATTTGATGCAGTTCCTCTTTCATCGACTCAAAGGTCTTCTGTGTTACATAATTTGTCTCACTCATTTTCTTTTCGTTTTAAACAGACATAAAAAAATACAACGCCACAAAGAATTGCAGCGTTGCATAGAACAAAAATAAGAAATTAACCCCAAACCCCTGAAGGGGCTTTAAAAAAACCGATCATGAAAAATTTTAAAATACAGGTATGATCTTGTCGATTTTATTGCAATAGCACAATCGATCACGCCACTTAAAGGGCACACAAGCAAATAAGGGGATTGCTTCGTCGTTCCTCCTCGCAATGACGACTCTCTTCTTGCCGAAGCAAGTACCTTCAGAGGAGGGATTGCTTCGTCGTTCATCCTCGCAATGACGGCTTTCTTCTTGCCCAAGAAAGTACCTTCAGATGAAGTGTGCGACGCAACCTAAGCCGATAAAAGACACCCGGCCGGGTTCATAATTTTTTCTATACTTTTTTAAACAGGCAAATCAATTTGTACCGGTTGTTTTCAAACAGTAATTTTAATAAACCACTGTTTTATTTACTGTAAAAGCTGTTGTAAGACTGGCGACCTGAATTTTAAAATCACCCTTCTCAACTGTACGTTTGTTGTCGGTGTTTACAAATGCAAGGTCTTTTACCGGCACTGTAAATTGTACCGTTTTAGCCTCTCCTGCACGCAGCACAATTTTATCGAAACCTCTCAGCCGCTTTACATCGGGCGACAATGAAGCGATCAGATCACTTATATACAATTGCACGGCTTCGCGGCCATCGCGGGTACCGGTATTTTTTACGTTTACACTTACTACAAGGGTTTCATCAGGACCCAGATCAGTTTTGTTTATGCTAAGATTGCTGTATTCAAAAGCGGTATAAGACATGCCAAAACCAAACGGGAACTGCGGGTTGAAGTCAGCAGAATAATCATACGCTCCCTGCGGATTGGCAGTCTGGTCAGAATACTTGTGCAAGTATGGAGTAAGCGAATTTACATAACGTGGATAAGTGATTGGCAGTTTTCCGCTTGGGTTTACATCACCTGTGAGCACATCGGCTAATGCATCGCCTCCAAAGTTGCCGGGCAGGTAAGTGTCAATGATTGCAGCCATTCCCGGCTCTATCTGGCTGATGATGCGCGGACGGCCTTCATTCAAAACAAGTATGATACGCTTACCGGTTTTGATCAAAGCAGTTGCCAGGGCAAGCTGGTTTTCTGAAAGATTTATATCATTGAGGTTACCTGGCGTTTCTGTGTAACTGTTTTCGCCGAGGCATAATAAAACAAACTCTGCATCTGCGGCTGCACTTACGACAGCATCTATATTTACAATCGAATCTTCCCAATATTTGCCTCTCGGTTTATAAGCAACTCCCTGCACAAATGTTACGTTGCTTTTGCCAAACTTGTTTGTTACCGCTTCTAAGATCGTATTGTACTTATCAGTAAACTCATTGGTTCTTTCACCCTGCTACGTGTACGTCCAGCCGCCGTTGAGGCTTCTCATGGTATTGGCATTTGGGCCGGTAACCAATACTTTCGAGGCAGGAGAAAGAGGTAAAATATTGTTGGTGTTTTTTAATAAGGTGATGGCTTCAGCGGCGGTGTTATAGGCAGCTTTGGTAAATTCGCCCGAGCCAAACTTAGGATAATTAGCAGCAACAGTTACCGGGGTATTAAACAAGCCCAATTCGTATTTGATCCTCAAGATTCTTCTTACGGCATCATCTACTCTTGCCTGCGATACTTTGCCTTCTTTTACAAGAGCTACCAGGTCGTCGCAAAACTCGTGGTAGTTGTAAGGAATCATGCTCATGTCGATGCCGGCGTTTATGGCAAGCATTACCGCTTCTTTATTGTCTTTTGCGATGTGGTCTCTCTTGGCGATGTTTTCAATATCCTGCCAATCGGTAACAATAAAACCCGTAAAACCCAGTTCAGTTTTTAAAATGTCGGTAAGCACATGCTTGTTTATGTGGCCGGGAATGCCGTTGATGAGAGCAGAGTTGACCATTGCATTTCTTGCACCTGCACCAACCGCAGCACGAAAAGAAGGCAGGAAATATTCTCTCAAATAATTTTCAGGTATCCATGCATTGGTACGGTCTTTACCCCACTTCGGGTCAGAATAGCCCATGAAGTGTTTTAGGCTTACAGATACTTTTTCCTTGCTTCCCAACGGTTCCTGTGCACCTTTTACATACGCCACTCCCAGTTCTGAAGTAAGGTAAGGGTCTTCACCAAATGTCTCCCATAAACGTGGCCACATAGAATTGATACCTAAGTCGATCACCGGCGAAAATGACCAGGGAACACCTGCTGCACGGCTTTCATAAGCGGTGATACTTGCCCCGTCAAAGATCAGCTTCCTGTTAAAAGTAGCAGCCTGCGCTATCTCCTGTGGAAACGAAGTAAAGCCCGCAACATAACTTACTCCGTGAACATCGTCGAGCCCATAAATTACCGGAATTTTCAATGGTGTTTGCTGTGCCGCGGTATTGATGTCGGATGTTACCTGGCTCCATTCTTTAATGCCCAGCAAAATGCCCGGCGGCGTATTTAAAATAGAGCCCGCTTTATATTTCACCACTACATCATTCAACTTTGCCTGATCAACATTAAATGTTTTCGTGGAGTAGTTTGTGGCGCCGATCTGGTCAATGGCAACCTGTGCCATCTGACCCACCTTTTCTTCCAAAGTCATCTTGCCAAGCAGCGCAGTTATTTTTGCTTCGGTAGCGGGATTGATTGATCTTGTTTGTGATAAGATTTTAGTAAATGGCAAAAAAATCAGTAAGCAGGCAGGTAGGTAGTCTACCCATTTCATTGTAATTCTCATTTCTTTATTTTGGTGATTGTTGGGGTTTTTGAAAAATGATTTTATTATACCAGCATTACATCCCTGATAAACATTGGTTGCGACGCTCCGTTCAACTGAATGTCTCTTTGCATCTTCGGGCTTTATTGCCATCAGGCTTACATGTCATCGTGAGTGTTTTATTCTTACACGTCTTTATTTTGACATCAATACTTCCATCATTTTTTCGGCAACGAAAGCATTTCCCTTTTCGTTGAGATGAACACGGTCGACAGTCAGTATTCCAGACTCTTTGTTGTCGGGATTATTGGTAAGAAGATAATCATGAAATTTTGTACGCAGATCGATCAATTTACAATTATTGGCTTTTGCCAGCTTCCTGATGATGTTTGAATACTGGTTCAGATCACCATCCTGCTGGTTAGAGAAATCGGTTTTCTCCCCAATGGTCGAAGGTGTACAAAGAACCACCTGAATGTTTTTTGCCTGCAGCTTTTTAATGATCGCAGTATAAAACTTTTCAAACTTATCAGCGTCTGTTCCCGTTCCCGATGATGCTTTGTGCCATACATCGTTTACGCCAACCCATATCACTACCACATCCGGATTTTTAGCCAGTACGTCGCTGTCCATCCGCAGGTATAGATCGTATACTTTGTTGCCTCCAATACCTGCACCTATCAGCTCGTATTGAGATGTTGTTCCATTTTTATCAAGCATCGCATTCATTTTAGTAATATAGCCTGTTGGTCCCACTCCGGCCTGCGTAATGGAGTCTCCAAAAAATACAATGCGTGTCTTTTTTTGTTTCATCATAGACATGGTTGAAATGCATAACAGCACCAGGAGAGTTTGACGGAAAGTAAATTTCATATAGCTTTTATTTAAAAGGGGTAAAGTTATACAAGATAGAATAGGCATCCCATATTTTAGGCATATATAGCAACTTCCTGCAATTCCCTTGCGATTTGATGAATAGCCAATTCAATTTTTTTTGCCTGTTCTGCCGAGGGATGTTTTACGCCAGAGGCGTATTGTCTTACTAAAGCCGCATTGATACCGGCATACTGAGCTATTGATGTTATTTTTAAATAATTGTGCTCTAAAAAGAAGGCCTCTACATCATATTTTATCTCTGTATCGAGATGATTAGGATCTATGTTCTCCCAAAACTTCACTCCCTTTCCTTCGTTTTGTATATGGTCTGAAACTAATTCTTTCAGATTGCTTAACAATCTTTCCATAGTTTCTCCGTAGGGAGTGAATAGTTTACCAGCAATTTCAACTCTTCCCCACAACAGACCATCATTTCTTTCAACAATAACCTCAGATGTAGAGGTGTTGTTTGCTTTGCCTTTTGCACTTGCCTTTGCTTTCATCTTTTTAATTTATATTACTTTCAATTACTGTAAGATTTCATTTTCCAGGCTTTTTGAGTAAAGTTATCTGTAAGCAACTTACGTCCAGTCAAAATCCACCACCTTTCCCTGCTGTTATCTGCGGCTATCATTTTAACGATACGAAAAGTTCAGCTTTAAGTCTCCATACGCCATCCCGTTTCTTCCACATGGCAGAATAATTACCACCGTTGCTGTATGAATTTTTTGCCATCCATGATCCTGTTTCCCATGCAAGGGAATCGTTATCGCTTATGATAATTTTTTCAGGATTGCGAACATAGACAACAGTTGGATTTGTTTTAAACAACTCTTTCCAGGTAGAAATGATGGTATCTTTTCCGGTGAGGCTGGTTGAATTGCCGCGTATCTGAACGAAATCTGTAAGCCAGTATTTTGCTATTCCATCAATGTCGTGTTTTGCAATTGATTTGTTAGAGGCTTCTCTTGCAGATGTAATAGCTGCTATGTCGTACTGTTTGCTGTTCTTATTTTGGGCAGTGCTACTCTGTATGCAAACTGCAAAAAACAGGAGGATAAAAAGTGTTTTCATACCTACTTTTTAGTTTAAAAAATAACAACAGCATTTTTTAAAAGTAACTTAAAATGGGTAAAAGCCCGAAACAACCTTTGCAAAAAACCGTTGCATCGCATGATAAAGTACAAGTGTGCGACGCAACGGCTGCTAAATAGATATTCAAATGATGGCTACCAAAATAACTATTCGAAACAGCGTAGAGGCTTATTGTTTGATCAGCTTCTGCGATCCTACAACATTTCCGTTTTCATCGGTCAAAGACAGATAATATACGCCGCTGTTTAATCCTGACAAAGACAGTTTAACTTCTGCATTGTTTGTATTCACAGTAACCATTCCGTTTTTAATCGTCTTACCCTGGGCATCAAAAATGGTTGAAAGGTAAGTTCCTTTATCTATCGTTAACAGGATGTAATCTTTGAACGGATTTGGATACACACTGAATTTCTGAAGCTGTTTATTTTCCAGCTTAACAACACCCGAATAATTCTTCATACCATCATTGTCCTCTATCTGTAACCTGTAATAATTTGACCCTTTTAAAGGAGCCGCATCTATAAACTTGTGCTTGCCGGCAATAGCAGTCCAATCATCAGTCAACCTCTTCAACGAACTGAAATTGTTGACGTCAGGCGATCTCTGGATGTAAACGGCTTTCACATTATCAGCGGTGGCAATATCTATATACAGATAATTTTTATCCTTTATCGTCTGACCTGTAAAAGAGGCCAATTTAATGGGTAACGTGCTAAGTTCTGCAGCAGTAAATGCTATATCCCATGCTATAGAAGGCATAGCGATGCTAAGGCTTCCGTTAGAAACTGCAATGTTTGACTGGCTTATCAGGCTGCCATCAGAAGTACTATACAACTGCACGCTGTAAGTGCCATTTTGAACACCTGCCACAGTGAGGCTGCTTCCGGTAACAGCAGGAGGAGGGGTGCCGCCATTGCTTTTTAAATACTGCCAGTTATATTTTGCATTCAATGCATACCCTGCAACTTTAAGATTATTTGCAGATTTAAGCACATAAGCAGTTAAAGGAGCACCGATATTAGTGAAAGTATAGTTTGAAATGGATATCCAGTCAGTACCCAGGTTATCAACTTTTATGGTATGAGGACCGGCTGTTATGTTGACTGTATAAGTAGAATTTACAGCAGCATTTTGGTTTAGAACACTTGTACCATCTACGCTTATATTCACCTGCGGGGCTGTTCCTGTACCAGAGCCGGTAACTACTTTTAATTGGCCGGCAACAGGATAAGTTACTGCAAAGGTTGGAGGATTATGATATTGCGTATTGTATACACTTCCAAATAAAAATTGACCCAATTTATCTGCTGTGGGTGTCATGTTGCCGTTGGCATCAATTGAAAATGAAGAGGCATTGGCATTGTAGAAGCCACCGCCCGGAGTTATGATAATATCGGAACCACCTCCACCGCTTACAGCAGCAGAAACTTTATTATAGTTATCACCTGTAAAATTGATTTTTGAAACGAGAGCAGACAAAGGTTTAAAATAAGTATACAGGTTTTGCGGATCAATATACGTATCCCACCACCACGACATTGCGCTACCCATACCGCCTCCAAATGTGCTTCCCCAAATGGCATTGTGAATGTGAACCCCGTTTGGATCATCTGCAGATAAAGTTGCTCCGTCGGGACCTAAACCAAATTCTCCGTTCAAAGTAGGCTTGTGATAACTGCTTAAATAACTCTGTGAACCGGCACTAAGAACAGATTCAATATTTGGCGAACTAACATAATAGTGCGTTTGAGTGAAATCGATATAAGGCAACTGCCATGTAGCAGGGTCATCGTAATCCTGCGCATAGCTTGTAGTGACCAAATGTTTGTACACATCCTTTGACTTAATGTAGGCCGACATTTCGTTATGCCAGTTTGTTACATCGGTTTTCCTTGTTGCAAACTGATCTGTCCAGTCTACTTCATTGAATAGTTCCCAGCTTTGCAGATTTTTAGAATAACCATACCTGGCGACAATATATCGAAGCCTGTTTTTAAGGGTTGTTTTTGCAGTGGCATCGGTAAAGAAATCCCAGGTATTCGTTGCGGGGCCGCCGTTGGCAGCATTATAAGGATTGTTACTCCACTCTGTATCGGTTGTAGTAGAAACCTGCCCATGATTATTTAAAGTAAGCATCATGTAAACACCTTTCTGTTTGCAATAATCCAGCAGCCAGTCGAGGTAATACCCGGATGCCTGCTTATACTTTTTCAACCCTGAAAATCCATCTCCGTTGTACACATTTTTCCATTCTAATGCAAATGCCCAGCTCGACATCCATACCCTTATAAAATTGCCGCCGTTATTTGCAAGTTTAGTCATCCAGTTGCTGTAGTCAGTGATAGGATTATTATCCTGCCATCCCATATTTTCACCCATAGGAATATATTGACTTCCATTATCAAAAGACAGGTAATTGGTAGTATTCTTTCTTATAAAACCAGGGTCGAATGAAGACTGACACGTAAAAGTCTGTGAAGTCATTGTAGCAGTACCTGATGTGTTGGTACATGAAATTACATAACTCCATGAACCCGTTTCATTAGGCGCGTATCTTACTTTAAACGATCCTGTTCCGGCAGCAGTAAGGTTTCCGCTTGCATCTGCTGTATAATCCTGCATGAAAAAACCATCGACAGTATCCTTTCTATTGTCGGGAGCAGTAAAAATTGCCTGCACGGCAATGTCACTATAATCATAAGGATTAGTATAACCTGCGGTAAGAT
>CAXUMK010000174.1:0-2869 GCA_964251885.1 uncultured Segetibacter sp.
ACCCATTGAACCTAAAATAATAGTATCAGGCGGACCAACGCACACACACATGTCGCCCATAACAGCGGCCGGCATACCACCAATTAATACAGTAGGGCATCCGGGTCCTGTAATGGGACCACCGACATGCGGTATCGGGGGCAGGCCAGGTGTCACCATCGGACATACATGCATATCACCAATTCGGGCTGCTGGTTTTCCCATAATTTAAAAAGTTATGTTTATCTGTAAGAATTTACTCAAAACCATTTCTATAGCTATCAAAGAATACAAGTGATTTCTTGCTTGTCGAATAAAGAATGGAAAGTAGAAGAGTGCGACGCAACGGCTGACTTATAGCAGTATTTCGCCCGGCTCAAAAAAATTCTACTCACTTTTTTATCCCTTGCCCATTATAAAATAACTGTAATCCCAATATCAGCTTTCGGTTACCGGTTTCATTCTTTTAAAAGTAGTTAAGAACAGAAAAGGGAACCATGAAACTTTTCGATATTTTTTTAAATTTATATCATTAATAACAGATATTGCAACTTTTATAAAGAATAATTATGAATGGAGTTGCAGTCAAATACCAAAAATTCCTTTACAAATAAATAAAAAAGCAGACAAGAAAATTGAAACTTTAGAAGAAGCAGTGAGCCTATACGCAGGAACAAGTTTTTAGAATACAGTTTCATTTTTAAATGATTTAGACTGGAAATAATAAAACATTTCGAAAAAATATTCTTTCCTCTGTCTATAGATATTATATTTGAGCAGTAACTAACTGAACCTATGAAAAACGCTGTGCATATTTTTACTAAAATTCTTATTTGACTGGTAAATTTTAAATGCGATAAGCGAAATATAAAGAATGGCTATTAAAATCTTTTTGGTGTATGCAGGAACTTTATTTGCCTGCTCCATAGTATTGCTAACAATTGTAAAACAGTTTGCAGCAGGATTTATAGGAAGCGGAAAAAAACCAATTATTTACGGTTCTCTTTCATCAATCATCGCTTCTTTAGGAGCGTATGCCTCTTCATATATTACCGACCATCTCTTTGTTGTGTTTTGGATATTCGCAGCTATTTTTCTAATTTTTGGTATCATACATATTGCGATGACCCACAAAAAATATTTTTCTCCTCAGCCCGAAGATCAAACAAAAGTTTTTTTGGGTGAAGTATTTTTTGCAATGTCAGTTGTGCTGTTTACAATTGTTGTTTTTTCTTCGCTGCAATATTTCTTAAATGATAAGTCATTTTTGTTTTATCCGATGATGATGAGCACTTTTGCTTTTTTTCTTCCTATGCTTGTGGTAAAAACTTTTGATGCGGCATACAGTATTCCTTCCCCTGCATATAACACCTGGTCTTTTCCTGATAAACCTATAGATATGCCGGAGGATGATCCGAGGGAAAAACTGCTGGTGATAGGTTTTGAGATCGCTAAGAAAATTACCGATACCAAAAGAACTTATTTCAGGGCTAAAGCTCCTGAAAAAATCTATCTCGGCGATCTTTACTACTTTTTTATAAGCGATTATAATGAACTGCAAAGCGAAACGCCTATTGAGTATTGTAAAGATCAGTATATGTGTGAATGGCTATTCAGCCTGAAAACAAAATGGTATCAAAAACAGAAAATACTTGATCCTTCTTTAACTGTAAAAGATAACGGCATTAAAGAAAACAGTGTAATAATTTGTGAACGTATTTAAATCAGTTTATAAAGTATGAGAGATAATCCCAAACATTTTCCGGTAAACTGGATAAACGGGATGAAGATTAATAAAGATCATTTCATTGCACAGGACGACGGATGGAAAGATGCATTAAATGATGTGGCTGCCCTCAGTCTTTCTCCTATTCGTTACGGCATTCTTCCGGCATCTGCAGCGGGCGAGAATACTTTTAATGTGAGAACAACTTTAGATAATCAGAATACTTTACGTGTTGCTGTTCTTTCATGTAACGCAATTACTTCAGGAGGTGTACGTATATTATTGCCTGCAATGGCTAAATCGGGCCAGGCAGATACAGATGGCATACCTGCTACTTCTTTTCAGTTTAAGGCATCTGCGGGAGAAGCAGTCTGGTGGATTATTTTAACTGTCAATCCTTTTGAAAAACAACCTGCCGGCAGCCCTGACCTGGAAGACAGCCCGCCAAGATTTCCCTTTGTACTGCCAACTTATACTGTTGAAATAATTAGTGATACACAATTTTCACAATATGCCAATCATCCGTATGCACTTACTGTAGGTAAGGTACTGGCAAGCGGCAATGAAATAAAAGCAGATGCAGATTATATACCTCCGTGCTTTTCTATAAGCGCACATCACGATCTTGTTTCTCTTCATTCTGAGATCGACCAGTTTCTTGGAAGCCTTGAAACGATATGTTCTCAAATAGTACAGAAGATATTTAAGAAAAACCAGCAGAATGAAATATCTGAATTGGTCATGTTTCTGTGTGACAGGGTAATGCTTTTCTTGGCTCAAACTATTACCGGTATGCGCTGGACTATTATTCACGAGTCACCTGCTTCGCTTTTTGCGGTCATCGCAAGCCTTGCAAGGGTTATGAAAAATTCTGTCGATATGCGAACAGGATCGGGCAAAGACGAAATGATGAATTACTTAGTCGAATGGTCTGAACTGAAACAGGGCGAATTGGAAAGCTTACTTAGCAGTATCGCAAATCTCAGATACGACAATAATGATATTAATAAGAACATTGAAAAAGTAATATCTTTTGCAAAGATTACTTCTAAGTTGTTCGATACTCTAAGCAAACTTGAATTCATCGGAAAACGAAAAGATACCGGAATATTTGTGAAAGAAGAGCCGGTAAATAATACTGACAGCCAGGCGAAAAGCCGTCGC
>CAXUMK010000174.1:2879-11633 GCA_964251885.1 uncultured Segetibacter sp.
TTTTTTTGGATAAAACTTTTATAATACATTCATATTATGGAACCTCTTAATCAAAAGGAAAGAAAAAAAGCCTTTGTAAACTTTTTGATCTTTTTTACAATTACTACAGCTTTAGTTATCGCTGCTGTGCTTTTTAGCGCCCAGGTACCTTTTAAGCAAAATGAACAATTAAGAGAGCAGATGAAACTTGCAGACAGAGAAAAAGACTTTTCAGAACGGTTTCTGAATAATATGAACTCTGCAAATAATCTTTTAGACTCGTTGGATAAGAAAGAAGCGAACGTTGTTTTGATAGATGGTAAAATTTCAGAAAAACTGAAAGACATGGACGCCATGATCGACAAAGATTCTGTATCGGTCAAAGACTTATACCAGAACGTGGTAGCCAGTCTTTCTGAGTTGCATGCTGCTAAAAAAGAACTGAGAGATGCGACGGGTAAAGATGCGAGTTTAGGTGACCTAAAACAGCAGGTTTCACAATTGAAAGACGATTTGGCAAGGTCTCAAAACAATGTAGTTATATTACAAACTCAGCTTGCCATGCAGAGACGCGATTAATAACAATAAATCTACAAAGATGAACTCACAAAGCTTATCACGCAAAAAAATGGCTCTCGACAATAATGTGTGGCTGGTAATGCTTGTAACTATGCTTCTCTGCCTGGGTTTGATTAGTTATAAAATGATAGATAATAAATCCTGTGTTCCCTTTACCATCTCTGTAAGAAGCCTTATTGCTAATGATAAAAATGTGTACGAACCAGGTGAAACTTTGATATTCAGAACTTCTTTACCCGAAGAAAAAGAAATTACCTGGCAATTTAGCGATAACAACGATAAGGAAAAGTCAATAAGCGTAAATATGCGGCACAAGTTTATGAAGGAAGGCATATACAATGTAGATGCATTTGTAAACGGGGCTTGCAGTAACGAGATTACTGTCAATATTAAGAAATCAGGAAATCCTGCGGTTGCATTAGACAATTCAAATGTTGTTCCTCCTAAAATTTATGGAAATATTGCTCCGGTTGCCGGCAGACCCGAACGGTATCTTTCTGATATGATAGGAACAGCATACGAATGGAAAATATTAGATAAGAGTACTTTTCCTGTAGTAAATGAGCAGTATGCCGTGTTGACCTTTCCTAAAGGCGGCTTATATGTTCTGCAATTAACCATTGACCATGACAGAAAGAAAAGAACGCAGGTTGAAATAAATGTAACAGAAGACCTTGCTGCTGCAAAAAAGCAAAAGCCTCAAAACATAGGACCATTGATTCCGCTTAACCTGCCTCCTCTAAAGAGCGATAAACAGCAGGAAAAGCAACCAGAAAAACAACCGGAAAAGCAACCAGAAGTTGTAGCGCAGAAGCAGCCTGAAAATGTACCTGCTGAAGCTCCTAAAAAGAAAATAATAAATATACGCAACGAGATATTTCAAAGTAAGCTCGAAGGCGTTGTAAGCGGTCAAAACGATGTACACGACTTTGACGCATACCTGCCTGACGGAGCAGACACAAAAGTTTTAGTAAACGGAGATAGAAACTACAAGACCTTTAAACAACTGTGTGATGATATAAGAGGAAAGAAGAAAATTGTGATAGAGTCTGTAGAACTTATAAGGGCTGATGACAACCAGATACAGCAAATAAAAGTAAAATACAAAAAGAAAGGAATTCTTGGATTATAACCAGGTTTCCGATTCCCGGTTAGTGAAAATCTTTCAGTTTTTGTTAACTATCATTTTATACTTGACGCAGGATAAGTTTACCGTAAACGGGACAAGTAGTGCAAAGTCGAATAGCTAAAATACCGTACAAGTGAGTGACACAACGATGCTTAATGCTTATTCTTCTGCTGATACCCCAAAAAACTATGCACAAATTTATGCAGCAAGTAGTATAAACCTCAAATACTGTTTCCCTGCAAATAGTAAGTATTTACGCAGCCTGTTCTGTTTTTATCCATGGTATTTTTAAATTATTGTTTATTCTTTTTTTTTTATAAATTAACACTCATTTTGAGTATTAATCTTACAGCTAATTATGAACACGAAAAAAAACTGCTTCCTGTTACTTACTCTTACTCTCTCTTCTATAATTGTACATGCTCAAAAAACAAATATAACCGGAGACACTATTTATGTTAATACTGAAACAGAGATCCAGGTAAAGTTTCCCTCAGATAATATTGACTTAAGATGGACCGATTTAAACCCGCCTTATGCAGTGAGTGCAGGCCCAAGTTCTATTTTTTTACATGCAAAAGTTGACAATTCAAAATGCTCACGCCTAAATGTTTTTGAAGGTCCCGGCCCCAGGAATCATAGTTTTATTATTTGCTTTCAAAAAGATATAAATAAAGATATCTACGACTGGTCAACAGTGAAAAAACTACAGCAGCGTGTAAAGGAGATTGATGACCGTGATGCAAATAAGAGTGTAGCAGCTAATATACCTTCCCCAAATATAGCTATCCCCGCTGCGGTAAAAACTTCTCAAGGTCAGAAAGCAACTCCGCCTCCTGTTGCAAATACTACTACAGCAGATAGCAAGACAGCCAGTTACTATGCCCTGTTAGAGCAAGGAGATAAGGCATTAAAAAACGATCTTTTAGATGATGCGCAGGCAAAGTACGAACAGGCTTTGCAGATGCAGCCTGATAATGATTATGCAAAAAAAAGACTGGCAGACGTAAAAGATAAAAAAGCAGAAAAGGAAAGACTGGCAAAAAAGGAAGTAGATGATAAGTTTAATATGATCAAGAGCAAAGCCAATAAAGCTTTTGCAGCCAAACAATATGACGATGCTATTAAAGGTTATAACGATGCGCTTGCACTGCAACCTGATGATGTTTTTTCAAAAAGCCAGGTTCTGCTGATCCAGAAATATAAAACCGAGGACGAAGAAAAGCAAAAGAGGGAAACTGAAAGACTGGCAAAAAAAGAGCAGGATGATAAGCTAAATGCAGTTAAAGCAAAAGCATCAAAGGCTTTTGATGAAAAAAGATACGACGATGCAACCGCGGCATATAATGAGCTTTTAGCTTTAAACGCATCAGATGCAACAGCAAAAAGCAAACTCGAAACAATACAAAAGCTGAAAGAACAAGACCTGTTGAAAGAAAAGCAGGAAAGAGAGAATAAGGATCGTGAAGAAACTTTTAAAACAATTGTCAGCAATGCTGATAAAGCTTACGCTGACAAAGACTATGACGTGGCAAAGGCAGGATATCAGGCTGCAAAAGATCTGAAACCTGCAGACGGTTCTTTAGACAAAAAGATAAAACTTGTTAGCGACAAAATTCAGAATAAAGAGAATGAAGATGAGTACAATACGGCTATAAGTGCAGCAGATGAAGCCAAGAAAGCACAGGATTATGAAAAGGCTACTTTAGAATATACAAAAGCAAGTAAAATTTTTAAAGACAGGCCTTATCCTACGGAACAGCTAAATGAAATTAATAAAGTTGTCAGCAATGCAAATGCAGCTAAAAAAGCAGAAAAAGACAAATTAGCTAAAGAATTAGAGAACAACAGTAAATACAATTCTGTAATTGAAAAGGCAGACAAAGCTTTGAGCAAAAACGATTATGCCGGTGCGAAACAAAGCTACACCGAAGCTTCAAACATAAAGCCGGATGAAAGTTATCCTAAAGAAAAAATATCTGAAATAGCCATTCTGATTGAAAACAAGGATAAGGAAAAAAAGTTGAAAGCAGATAGCGCTGCGCAAATTGCTGAATTGAATAAAAAGTATAACCAGGCTCTCGACAAGGGAAAAGCAGCATTTGATAAAAAAGATTATAATACTGCGAAAGCGGCTTATGCACAGGCAGCAGAATTAAAGCCTGACGAACCTGAGCCGAAAGATAGAATAGGAGCAGTGGAAAAGAAAATGGCAGGCACCGATGTAGACGCAAAATACGACGCTGCTTTAGCAAAAGGTAATACCGCATTGGCAGATAAAAATTATACAGAGGCATTGGCAAATTACAAAGAGGCTCAAAAATCAAAACCTCTTGAAACCTTTGTTTTAACACAAATAAGGGCAGTTCAGGATTTGATAACAAGAGATTCTATTCAGCAGGCAGAAGTGCAGAGACGGGTAAATTTAAAAGCAGAGGAAGAAATAAGAAAAAAGAGATTTGATGAAGGGATGACTGCATACACAGATTACGAGACTGCAGCCCAAATAGCTAATTACGAAGACCAGTTATTGAATTTGAAACACTTTTTAAACATTATACCCGATGCCTCTGAACTGAATACTTACCAGGCTAATGCAGGAGCAAAAATTGTGTTTGCAAAAAAGAAAATTCTGGCTATAAGAGAATACCTGACAAGGACGAAAGGAGCCGCTTATCAGCTTGAAGCCATACCATATTTAAATAAGGATTTAGAGAAGAAATATGAAAGCATAAACTTCACTGCACCTCCCGATGAACAGTCAATTGCCCGTTTGGATAGTACCACTCTTGCCGATCTTGTTACATCCGGTAAAGCAATATTAGCAGAAAAACCGCGTCTTGATCTGCAGGATAGCTCGGCTAACGTAAAGCTGACATGTCAGTCGATCAGCTTTAAGGGAGATAATGTATTTTTTAAATTGCTTATACAAAATAAAGATGCAGAAGAATTTTTAACGGGGCCGATGCAGGTAAGCCTTATTAAAAACAAAACCAGCCCGATAAAGAGTAAGGCAAGCTATATTTCAGCATTTCCGATTATTTTGCCTGGGAAAGAATTTTTTGTAGTGTACGTAACAAAAGACCAGGCTGTTAACGATGCTGATACTTTATCCTTTGATTTAACCGACCGTCTAAAAAAGAAGAAACTTCATATTACTATTCCCGGCAGTGTTTACAACCAGGAAAAGAAACTAAAATCTTAGTTTTGTTATTTGGGTATCACTATCAGAATAATTTTATATGACTTTGATGATGAAAAGAATAATGGTTGCTTCATTTTTCCTGGGTTGTTTTTTACATTCTTATACATCCAGTGCCCATGACATTACTTTTTGCGGGGAAAAAATACCTGTTGACAATGACTTTGTTGCACAGAAACTGATGAATGTTATCAGAACCCAGCTTCCGTCGGTAAATCTTCCTCAGTTAAGAAAACGTGCTCTTGCCAACTTTCCTACGGTTGAATATTATTTACGTGCAACCAATCTTCCTGAAGACTTTAAGTATTTGGCAATTGTAGAAAGCGGTTTTGTCAATGCTACATCCAGTGCAGGCGCCGGAGGATTTTGGCAACTGATGCCCGAGACAGCGCGGGAGTTAGGACTTTCTGTAACCGGTACCATTGATGAGCGTAACGATATTCAAAAGTCTACTTTAGCGGCGTGCAAAGTACTTGCAAGTTATTATATGTCTATTCGAAGAACGCATAATATTTCTTCATGGGTGCTTACAGCGGCGGCTTATAATTTCGGTATCGGTTCTATTTTTAAGTCTATTAATAAACAAGGGAAGGATTATTTCTCCATGCGCCTTAATCCTGAAACCGCTGTGTATGTTTATAAGATCATAGCCGTAAAAGAACTGTTTGAGTATCCTGAATTGTACTTAAAAAATTTCAGTTACAATGTCTTCAGTTCATCTAAACCTGCTGCTCAGGCTGCAGAAGTAAGTCCGTCATCAAACGATCTGAGTGCATTTACCAGCATGGAAGTGAAGGTAAGCGAAAATGACGGACAGCATCCTGAATCTGTATCGTCAAGTAACGACATTTCAAGTACTGCCAAAACCGATAAGATCAGGGCTTCTGTTCCGGTAAAAAAGGCTAAATTAATCGCTGCCAATATAAAAGGAAAGTATAAGAGTTTTAATGACGGCAGCATTATCTCAATAGAACTGCAGGAGGATTTACAGGTAAAGAACCGGTTTACAAGAGCGGGCAATACTATTAAAGGAATAGGCTGGATAATAGATGACAGAGTGTTTATAGATTTAGGCTATGGAGATCACGATGTAATACTTTATGACTCTGAAAGCAAGCAGGGAATTGCTTTAGCCGCTTTAAAAAATAGTAACGAACCTCTTTTGCTGAAAGTGCAATACAGCGAGGAATAGACAGTAGTTTTTATATTGCACGCAGCATAAGATTGTGCATTGCTGAATATGGAACAAGCGTCTCAAGTGTGCGACGCAAGGATGTAAAATAGTAGTAATGCAGCCTGGCTCCAAAAAATCACTGTACTTTTTATGCGTTGTGGAGTATAGAACCATTTATTCTTTTATTCAGGTTGTTTCGTCTTATACAGTTTTGCGTATTGCATATCTACTTTTCAAAATATGCTATTGTTCCACCGACCCAGCGTTTATCTTTATTATATCTCACACCAATCATCTTTCCTTTACTTATGCGGGCAAGATTGGTTGTAGCTACAGGCCGTGGCTCTCCGTCTTTCCAGAAATAGAAGATCCGTATTTCAGCTTTAGCAGGTCCCTCAGGTGTTTCGATTACATCGGCATATTTTACTTTTCGCTGTAATATCCAGTTTTCCGGCTCTTTTACTTTGTCAATATCTTCTCTTGTTACGTCAATTACAACACCCTGACCGGCAAAAGAGAATAAAGGCTTTAACACGTAATTTTCCAGGTCTGCAGGTATTTCTTTAACATCGCTTAGAAATCTTGTTTCTGGAACATACTTATTTTTAATAAAAGGCAAAGTATATTTACTGATGCGAAAAAACCAGTTAGGATGAGGAACCCATTCAACATCAAGGTCTTCAAGTAGAATTTTACCTTTTTCCTGTACCTCAATTGATTGCTGCTGCAGATCGTCAAAAATTACACGGTTATAAATCCGCTTTACTTCTGTTTCAACACCTTCATTATTGTAAAAAAGCTTTTTGCCTTTTTTAATTAAATCGGTTAAAGAAACCTGTTTAATGCCTGTGTAATCTTCTGTGAAAAAGAAATCGACACGTGTTTTTTGCTTTTCAGGAAATATCTCTAATAATATTACATTCTTAGGGTCATGACCGTTGAGAATCACTTCCTTCAGCAACTTTTTATAGCTGTCTTCAGTAAAGCCATTTAAATAACTGTCATAGTTTTCAGGGATGTCAAAAACCTTTCTGGCAACGTCGCTTTGCCACACCTGGAAGGCAAAAAGGGTAGGGAAGCCCTGCATTTCAATCAGCTGCGGCTCCAGTTCACCCTGTTCGTTTTCACATATTCCAAAGTCAAAAGCTATAAAGTGGGTATGCGCATTTTCTCCAGGTACATTTACCATATTAGGGATGGCTTTGGCAGATTCTTCTTTAAAGGTGGGAGAAACGATGACATCTGTAATACTTTCACAAGCCGAAAGCATTTTATCAGTAAACGCTTTATCACAGAAAACCGGCGTTTCAGCAACCCTAAACTCAAGCTGTCCGGGGTGTGGCGCATTTAATTCATGCAAATATTCCTGGTATTTCTCTTCTGTAAAATGTGCATTAAACTCTTTTCTGATTGAAGGAACCATGTTGTCAGATTTATTTGTAACGAAACTAATTTAAACAAAAAATCCCTGCCAGCTGCCAGAGATTTAATTCATTTAAAGAAACCGTTAGGCTTCCACTAAATTTTCAACTGCCATGTTTAAAAAGTTAGGTAAAACATGGCTGTATGTATAGGAGATCTTATCCGGATCATTCAACTGCTCCAACATATTGTGCCATTTTTTTTCGCCTAAGTTTTCTATAATTCCTTTCTTTTTGTCTTCTCTCTGCAGGTACATGCTCATACCCACCGGGTCTGCTTCGGGATGAAACTGCGTGCCGATAAAATAATCATTGAAGCGGATAGCCATGACAGCTCTTTCCAAAGGAACATGAGGTCTTTCTTTTTCAAGTGCAAGAATTTTTGCACCCATTTCAGACAATTTATTATGATCGGGCTCTATTAGCTGGTAGTCTCTGCTGTCAACTGCGTACATGGGATTTTTCAAACCTTCGAAAACAACTTCTTCAGCCGCATCATACATTAAATGCATAGGGAAAACGCCAAAAGAGTTTGAATTTCTTTTACATACATTACCAATTTGGTAGTGACGGCTTACCAACTGAAAACTGTGGCAGATGAAGAAAACATGTTTTTTAGGAAAGTTCTCCTGGTCGTTGTTCCACATTTCTATTTCTTCGAGCCATTTAAAATAACGCTTCTCCCACTCGCTGCCAATGCTTTCTAACGGAGAACCGGGGCCACCTGAAGATATATAAATGTCAAAACCGGTATCAGGCGTTTGTTGTTTTACACGAACTTCAAATTCTTCAAGCTCAAGCTCATGCAGGTTTGTTTTGCCCCATTGGCTAACAATTTCTCTTATACAACGCATGCCCTGGTTTTCCTGACCCGCATTTAAATCGAGGATTGCAATGCGTATTTTTCGTTTTTCATTCCAATTCATAGCCCGCAAAAATACTGGTTTTGCAGTAAGTAAGGGTTAAAGGAGGCGGAAAAAAATTTTTAGTAATAGTGGTTAGCGCTGCCGGGGAATAATGTTATATGAGGAATAACAGTTTATTTTTATTGCCCTGAATATTTCTTTTACTTCGCAAGGGATAAAAAAAGTAAGTAGAATTTTTTTGAACCGGGCTGAATTACTACTATTAGTCAGCCCTTGCGTCGCACTCTTCCTCTGAAGGTACTTTTTTCAACATTTTAAAAACAGCAGCAAAAAACCTTCATTTGCCTATGCGCCTTTGAAGCCGCAAAATTGTTTGGCTGTAATTTTTTTCTTCCTGCCCCTTT
>CAXUMK010000175.1:0-2471 GCA_964251885.1 uncultured Segetibacter sp.
TTTCTTATCTCACCCCAAATATGCCCAACTGAATAGAGTATATATTGCCACTGAACCCAGCCGATATTGTATAAGGCGTTTGAGGAAATTTAAATACTATTCCTGCAGCAGGCTTCCAACCATTAATGTGCTGGCTGATGAACTTCTCTCCATCGCTGCTTGCATAGTGATAAGCGCATCCGCCATATATTTCTATATTATTAAACCCATGGCCTATTCTAAACTCACCTATTGCGGGTATATCTGCATCGCTTTGTTTTCCCAATGCTGTCAGGTTTATTGATACATGATTATGATGGGCAAACATGGCGCCCATGGTTAAAGTACCAATCAAACACTGCTTCGAAGAATATCCGGCGCTTACACCGGCTGCAACGCCTGTTTCCTGGTCAAGATAATTTTGTGCATGAGCGCAAGCGCTTATCATTGTAAATAATATGAATGCTGTTAACTTCATTTTTTAATATTTGTATAGGTGTGATTACAAAAATGGTTAGGTATAAAAGGGTGTAAACCTTTTTGGTTGAACGTAGAATAAAGGCGAGGCGAATTTCATTTATTATGACGCCGGATATTCTTTCAGTTTTTTGACATATCAAACTATGGCCATGCCAACAACATTATAAGCATTGCAGTTCATAACTTAAAATGCGATATTTCTTTGTTTGAAATCTAAATGATGTCAACTGAAAAAGGCTGATGAAGACTTTATTTTACGCTTCAACTTTTCGATGCGATGAAACAAAATATGTAGTCTTATATTGGATAAAAGCTGCAGTAAAACAACTTACTCTTAAGACCTGCAAAGAAGAGCTAAGGTTGCAGCAGGCAATTAAAGATGATTAAAAAGCGGAATTTTTTTTCTTTTGAAGAAAATAAAAAATACGTAGAAAAATGTATGACAGATAGCGAAGAGGGAGAATGATCGGCAGTATACCTATTCTATCAAAGCAGGTAAGCATAGATGCATTTCAAATTGTAGTTACTGCTTCATAACCAAAAGTAGCTTCAGGCTTCTGTTTACTTATGCCTCAATTAAAATCCATTCGTTTATATTGAACCAATATTTGCAGAACTATATATTTAGCCCGCCACACACACTTATGACCTGCCCGGTAACATAAGAGCTCATATCGCTGGCAAGGTACAGGGCAGTATCGGCAATCTCATTTGCTTTACCAAAACGGCCCAATGGTATTTTTTGTAAAAAAGCAGTGGAGGCCTCTCCATCTTTAAGATAATGTGTCATATCTGTTTCAACAAAACCCGGCGCAATAGCATTGCAGCGAATGTTTCTGCTGCCAAGCTCAAGTGCTATTGATTTTGTAAAACCAATGATACCCGCTTTTGATGCCGCATAACTGCTTTGGCCTGCATTGCCTCTCATTCCTACTATTGAACTCATGTTTATGATGCTGCCTTTTCTTGCTTTCATCATTGGCTTTATTACCTGCTTGGTCATGTTAAACACACTCTTCAGGTTCGTTGTCATTACATCATCCCATTGCTGAGGTGTCATGCGCAGCAGCAGGTTATCTTTACTAATTCCTGCATTATTGACGCACACATCTATTGCTCCAAATTCTTTAATTGCATCGCTCACCATCGCTTCACATTCTGCATACACACCTGCGTTGCTTTTGTAAGCTTTTGCTTTTATGCCAAGCGCCTGCAGCCGCTCTTGCAAAGCTTTTGCTTTGTCGTCGCTGCTTACATAAGTAAACGCAATGTTTGCTCCATGCTCAGCCAACTTTAAAGCAATCGCCTCTCCTATGCCACGGCTCGCTCCTGTAATTACCGCCACTTTCCCTTCAAGTAGTTTCATATAGTATATGTCAATTGTTATGCAAACAAAAGTACTATCAAAGATGCTTTAGAAAATTTTCAGTTTAAATAATTATGTAAAGGGGTTGCCCAAAATTATATTGTCACCGTTTAGAAGTCTTCTTTTAACAAACTTAAAAATTGTATTCTCTCAAAAATTGAATTGTTCAGAAATTAATTGCATTATTTTTGTTTTTATGAGGCTACGATTTTTGCTCCCTGCTTTTCTGCTTACGGCGTTACAATCTATTGGGCAGGAAAAATTCACTTTACAGCAGTGCGTTGATTATGCATTTAAAAACAATGTTTCTGTAAGACAATCAGATGTGCAGGTACGTTTGTCTGCGCTAACTGCTCTTCAAAGTAAAATGTCACGGGTTCCAAATCTTACAGGTTCTGCAAACAGCGCTTACCAACATGGCCTTACAACCAACCCGACGACTAATATACTTCAAAGCGCAAGTTTTCTATCGGGAAGCGCAAACGTGCAGGCCAGCTACAATATCTTTAATTGGAATGCCCGAAAAAATACCATTGCAGCAAATAACCTGTTAGTAAAGGCTGATGAAATAGGAATTGATAAAGCAAAAAATGATGTGTCACTTGCTGTTGCCAATGCTTTTCTGCAGGTAATGTTACGTCGTGAA
>CAXUMK010000175.1:2481-11589 GCA_964251885.1 uncultured Segetibacter sp.
ACCAGTCACGGTCGCAACTGGCAAATACAAGAAAACTGGTAAACGCCGGAAGCCAGCCCGAACTGAATGCAATACAACTGGAAGCACAACTGGCAAAAGACAGTTCTGCCTTGCTGCAGGCGCAAGCGCTTATAGAAGAGTCATTGATAAATCTGAAGGCCTACATGAATTATGACTTTACTGTGCCTTTTGATATTGCAGCTCCGGAAGTAAAAGATATTCCCTTAGAAAATATTACTGAGTTGCAACCGGCAGAAGTTTACAAATTAGCGCTGCAATCGCAACCCCTGCAGAGGGAATACCGGGTACGCATTGAGGCATCAAAAAAACAGGTAACTGCGGCAAGAGGCTATATGTATCCCTCTTTATCCGCTTTCGGAGGCTTTAGTACAAGTGCTATCAATGTAGAAATGCCCGTTTACGCGTTATTGCCCGACCAGCCAACGACCTCTTATGTTACTGTAAATGGCAGTAAGCTTCCGGTTTATTCTCCTTCTTATGGTGTAGTAGGCCAAACCGGAATACCTCTTTTCAGACAGTTAAATAACAACTTTGGTCAAAATCTGGGCTTGGTTATCAATTTCTCCATTTTCAATGGCTACAACAGCCGGGTTCAATGGGAGAGAGCTAAAGTAAATGTAACCACTCTGCAATTGCAGGAAGAACAGGAAAACCTGAATTTAAAAACCAATATTTACAATGCTTACCAGGATGCCTTTTCCTCGCTGCAGAAATACAACGCATCAAGAAGATCGGCCGAGTATTCGCAGAAAGCATTTGACATCTCTAAAAAAAGGTATGACATAGGCCTGCTTGGAACCCTCGATTTCATCATCACCCAAAATAATCTTTATCTTGCCCAGATAGATGAAGTTAGCAGTTTGTACGACTTCGTATTTAAAATGAAAGTTCTTGAATTTTATAAAGGACAGGGAATAAAATTATAATTCTGCTGTCATTTCTCAACCTTAACTTACAAAAACGAAATTCTCAGGTATGAATAAAAAGCTGATATGGATAATCGGGGGACTGGTTCTGCTTATTATAATAATGGTAGTTCTAAAAAAGAAAGGTGTAATTGGTAAAGAAGAAGGCATTAAAGTAACCGCAGAAAAAGTAGGCAAAAGAACCATTATCGAAACCGTAAATGCCAGTGGTAAAGTGTACCCTGAAGTAGAAGTGAAGGTAAGCCCGGATATAAGCGGTGAAATTGTACAGTTGAATGTAGCAGAGGGAGACAGTGTAAAGAAGGGCCAGGTGCTGGCTCGCATTTACGCTGATATTTATAACAGCCAGCGCGACCAGGCTGCTGCTTTTGTTACACAGTCACAGGCTCAGGTATCCAATTCAACCGCTCAATTAGGTGCATTAAAAGCTACTTTAGATCAGGCAGAAGTAACCTTTAAAAGGCAAAAACAATTACTCGATGATAAAGTGATTTCACGTGCAGAATTTGAACAGGCTGACCAGGGCATTAAAACATCACGGGCAAATTACAATGCTGCAGTTGAAGGCATTAAAGGTACGCAGGCATCTGTACAAAGTGCAAGAGCGCAATTGATGCGTGCAAATAAAGATGTAAGCCGGGCAACTCTTGTGGCGCCAATGGATGGAGTGGTAAGCTTACTGGCTGTTAAAAAAGGTGAAAGAGTGGTAGGTACAGCACAAATGGCAGGTACAGAAATGCTGCGTGTAGCAGATATGAGTGTGATGGAAGTGCGGGTTAATGTGGGGGAAAACGACATCCCTAAAGTACATTTAAACGACAGCGCCTTGGTTGAAGTAGATGCTTATTCGAACAGGAAATTTCGTGGCATCGTAACAAAGATCGCAAGCAGTAATACCACAGCGGCTACCTCTTCGCAGGCTACCTCAAGTACCGACGTTACCAATTATGAGGTTCGCATACGGTTACTGCCCCAAAGTTATAAAGACCTGGCAAACACCAATAAATCAAAAAGTTCTCCCTTTAGACCGGGTATGAATGCAAGTGCCGACATACAGACTAAAACACATACCAATGTACTGGCGGTTCCCATAAATGCGGTAACTACAAGAGATAAGAACGGCGATACCCGTAAGGCTGATAAAAACGATAACAAAGACAACAGCAATGATAACACAAGCACAACTGCCTCTGTCAGCAACGATGACCTGGAAGTAGTCGTTTTTATACTGGGCCCTGATAAAATAACCGCAAAAAAGGTGAAAGTAAGAACAGATATACAGGATATTAATTACATAGAAATTTTAGGAGGATTACAGGGAGGCGAGCAGGTACTTACAGGTCCGTATAACGTAGTAAGCAAAACACTTAAAGAAGGCGACAAAGTAAAAATAGTCCCCAAAGAACAGCTTTTTGAAGGCGACAAAGCAAATTAATATATACTACCCCCGGCATAAGAATGTGCAATGATCTTTTTTGAGCCCGGCGGCATCCTGCTATGAGGCTTCTGTTGCGTCGCACTCTTGTACGCTTTGTTCTTTATTCAGCCAATGCACTACTTGTCCCGTTTACGGGAAACTTACTCTGGGTGAAGTATAAATGGCAGGTTTTCGCTTCCCGTTTGTGTTCGGTCTGCACTTTTTGTATGTTTGTTGCTTATTTAAAGCATTATTAATGCAATTTGGAATTATAGGAAGCGGAAGCTGGGCAACAGCGCTTGCCAAAATACTCACCGATAATGATAATGCCATTCACTGGTGGATAAGGAATACCGGCACAATTAATCATTTGCAGCTCAGACGACACAATCCTCATTATTTAAGTTCCGCCTATTTCAATACTTCATTACTTACACTTCATCAAGATATTCAGGAAGTTATACAGGCTTCTGATGTTTTGGTTATGGCGGTTCCCTCCGCTTTTGTTGAAAGTGCACTTGAAAATCTGCCGCATAACATCTTCAAAGGCAAAAAAGTAATGTCAGCTATAAAGGGAATTTTACCATCATGCAATTACCTGCTGAATGATTATCTGCATGAAAAGTTTGATCTGCAGCTTTCGGATTATTATACGGTTTTAGGCCCTTGTCATGCCGAGGAAGTGGCTTCAGAAAAGCTTTCTTATCTTACTTTCTCGGGCATAGATGAAGCGATGGCAGCACAGTTAGGTGAGCATTTTCAAACAGAATATCTGAATACGGTCGTAAACCACGATGTGGTTGGTGTGCAGTACGCAGCCGTTTTAAAAAACATTTACGCTCTCGGCGCCGGCATTGCTCATGGCCTTGAATACGGCGATAACTTTCTGAGTGTTTACATTGCAAACGCTGCAAGCGAAATGGTCGCATTCTTAAGAAAAGTAGTAGGCAACGAAGTTTGCACCCAGGTCAATTATTCATCTTCCGTTTATCTCGGCGACCTTTTGGTTACCTGTTACAGCCTTTACAGCCGCAACCGCACGTTTGGAAATATGCTTGGCAAAGGTTATTCTGTAAAATCTGCACAATTAGAATTGAATATGGTGGCAGAAGGATACAATGCCAGTAAATGTATTTTTAAAACGAATGAAAAAGTTGGCTCGCAAATGCCCATAGCAAAAACGATTTATGAAATTCTATGGGAGCAGATACCTGCTGCAAAGGCGTTTAAAAAAATTGAAGACCTTTTGCTGTAATAGCATTTCTTACCCGCTTATAGCATCACTGTAGCTTATATGCCTTAACCGGCAGTTGATTTAAGCCAAATAACACGGTATTATTTATTTGCAAAATACTCCTGACATCGCCGCTGAGGTGAAAGCCTGACTGTTTCTGCGGAATGTATGTAAAGTTGCCTTTGCCATCGCCACGCAATAGAAGACCATAATTAGCATCGTACTTGCCAAACCGTAAACGGCTTTTGCTGATATTACCGCTTACAATTAAATCAATTGCTCCGTCATGATCGTAGTCAAGCGCCGACATTGCAAAGACAGGTGAAAACTGTACTTGTACCGGTAATGTCATTTCCTTAAACCTGCCATTTGCGCTTCCCTGGAAATAAGCTGTTTGCAGGTAATTAGAAGAAAGGTGGTTTACACCTTCGAGTTCCTGGTCGCTAAAAATTTCTTTTATAGTTGCGTCGGCATAACTGCTGTAATCAGCAAAGCGAACACGGGTCATGCTAACCTGCTCAAACAATTCGTCGCGGGTAACATAAGGGTAGCTCTTATGCTGAATATAGAAACACAAAATCGGGTCTACCGCGCCGTTGTCATCGAAGTCTTTAAAATACATTTCAGCGGGTTCTTTATCCGACGCCTTGCATTGCGTATTCAATCCCTGGTTACCTATTATTAAGTCGGGATGGTTATCGTGGTTAAAATCTGCTATAAGAAGCTTATTCCACCAGCCGCTGTATTTTTTTTCAAAATAAGCATTTGTATTATCGGTTAGCCTACCGTTGTTGTTACTAAAAACAGTTACGGGCATCCATTCGCCAACGATTACGAGTTCCTGCTTCTTGTCGCCATCTAGATCGTACCAGGCAGCATCGGTAACCATACCAATGTATTCAAGGGCAGGTGCGATTGCTTTGGTTCTGTTAGTAAACCGTCCCTTTCCATCATTTATGAGAATATAACTGCGCGGAATTTCAGGATAACGACCTGGTATTACTCTTCCGCCTACAAACAAATCAACTGCACCATCACCGTTAATATCGGTGGCTCTAACACAGCTTGAGCTGCTAAGCATGACTGGCAGGGCATTGTTACTTTTGGTAAAATTGCCTTTTCCATCATTCAAATACAACCTGTCCTGCAAAGCCGGATCATCGGGTGTAAAATTGTGATAGCCCCCGCTGACAACATATAGATCTACAGCTTTATCGTTGTTTGCATCAAAGAAAAGAGCATCGGTATTTGCGCAATTTTTATCAGTCAGAAAGGCCGGAGTAGATTTCAGGATAAATCCCCCGCCTTTTTGCTGCAGGTATAAAGCGGCAGGCTGGCCAGGTTCTCCGCCAACAAAAATATCTTCCAAACCATCGCCGTTGACATCGCCCTTCACCATACATGGTCCCGAAAACGATAGCGGGTTAACAAGAAGAGGCTGTCTTTTAAAATCATTCAGCACGCTTTTTTGTTGAACAAAAGGCAAGGGCGGGGAAGTTTCAAGGAAAATGGCTTTAGCCGGTGCTGCAGAAGAGCGAACGGAAGCAGCATTCTTTTCCTCTAACGTAAGTAGCTGACCTGCTTTGATGTTTTGCAGCACCTGTTGTTTTCCGCTTAGCCACACCACCTTCAAAGAATCAATGGCGGAGGAATTATTGCCTAAGCCAAAATGCAAAACAGGCGAAACACCCGATTGAAAGCCCCGGCTGGTATTTTGCTCCTGGTACTGTTGGCCGCCTTTGTTGTATACAATTACTTTGGCGCCAACGCCTCCTGTGTTTTTATCAGCACCAATCAGTTTAACCTGCAAATATTGATGCTTCAGTTGCCCCTGAGCTTCGTTCTGGTACACAAAAGCTGGCTGGTTGATATTGTTGGTCACCAGGTCAAGATCGCCATCATTATCCAGGTCTGCATACGCTGCCCCGTTGCTGTTAGACGGTTGGGCAAATCCCCAGTTCCGCCCCTGATTTTTAAATTGCAGGTTACCGGTATTTTGAAATATATAGTTAGTTACATTAGAAGAAGGTATTTTGGAAATAAGATCCATTACGCTTTGAGGCGTTACCCGTCCTTTTAAATATTGGAAATAAGAGCTTTTGAATTTAATAAAATCCATGTTTGTAAAGTCCCTTAAAAACCCATTGCTTACAAAGAGGTCTTTCAGGCCATCGTTGTCGTAATCGGCCATCAAAGGAGCCCAGCTCCAGTCGGTGTTAGATATGCCACTCAACTGGCCTATTTCACTAAAAGTGCCGTCACCATTATTTAGCTGCAGCATATTGCGCATGTACTGGTGATTGAAGCCGGCGCCAACAATCATATTAAAATACTCATAATTGTCGGGAGCGAATAACAGCTTCTGCCTTTTATTATCCTCGGGCAGCATGTCGAGACTTATAATGTCGGGCAAACCGTCATTATTCATATCGGCGATATCATTCCCCATCGAATAAAGGGAAGTATGCCCGATACTGCTTTTTAATTTATCGCTGAAGGTGCCGTTCTTATTATTTATATACAAAAAGTCAGGAGCCGAATAGTCGTTTGAAACATAGATGTCGGGCCAGCCGTCCTGATTCATGTCTGCGACGCCAACTCCCAAACCATAAGAAAAAGCGGATTTGCTTAAGCCTGCTTTACCGGATACATCTGTAAACCTGCCGCCGTTGTTCTGGTATAGTTTCGCCTGCATGTTTGGCTCAGGTTTTTGTAAAATAGCCTGTATGGTAGCCTCGTCAAGGTGACTAAAAGGAGAAGGATTGTGATTAAGCAGGAACATGTCGAGGTCACCATCGCGGTCGTAGTCGAAAAAAACGGCCTGCGTACTGAAAGCAGAATCATCCAGGCCATATTCTTTTGCCTTATCTATAAAGGCCGGGACACCGTTTTTTCCCACTCCCTGGTTAATAAATAACTGGTTTACCCGTGCCTTGCCTGGCAGGTTGCCTGAATAACATTGGTAAATATCCGGTAATCCATCGCCATTTACATCCGCTACCGTGGCACCTGTTTTCCAGGTATTTGGTAGGCCTTGTACTCCGGCGGCGGCCGACACCTCGTCAAATCTCATTCGGCCTTTGTTGAGGTAGAGCCGGTTTGCTACCTGGTTGGCTGAAAAATAAATATCCTGCAGGCCATCGTTGTTGAAATCTCCTATTGCTACTCCGCCACCGTTATAAAAATACGGGTACGACATAATGTTGGCATAAGGCGTCTCAGTTAAGCTATTATTGAAACTGATACCGGTTTTCTCCGGCGCCAGCAAAGTAAATAGGGGGGTGCCTGCCGGTTGTTCCGTTTCAGTTTCTTCTTTGTCGGTTGCTATTTTTTCACTTGTTTGATTTTGACAAGCAGTGATAAAAATCATTATTACGGTGATAGCGACGAGGAAATTAGTTGTAGACGAATGCATCGTTAGGTATTAATAAGCGATAAAAATAAGTGATTTCATATCCTTACGTTTTAATAAAATACATACGATTAATTCGTACAGCTTCTATCATGACTATCCCGGAATTAGCAAAAGCATTGTCTGGAAATTGTACAATTTAGTCTTCGGGATTTATTGAAGGAGATTGTGAATGAAGGCTAAGTGAAAAAGCTATCTGATATGTAATGCCATTAGCTTCAGAATATGTACAGATAATGCCGGGGATGTGAGATGCTATGAAAAGATGCGGTACAAATAAGTCATTTGGTCATTTGGTCAATAAGTCATTAGTCATTTAGTAACCACTGCATGTATGAGTTGCTATGAAATGATGCGGTACAAATAAGTCATTTGGTCATTTGGTCAATAAGTCATCTAGTAGCCACTGCGTGTATGAGATGCTATGAAAAGATGCGGTACAAGTAAGTCATTTGGTCATTTGGTCAATAAGTCATTTAGTAACCACTGCGTGTATGAGATGCCATAAAAAGATATCGTACAAGTGAGTGACACAACCGGAGCAGAAGAAAGAACAAATGTTTGTCCCACAAAAAAGCTTTGTAATGACATTGATCTAATACTGCTAAAAACTCACCTGCATAAAGCGACAATTATTTTCTAATTTATCCACCTTATAATCTGTACCCCAATGTCAATTGTACATTTGAATGATATGAGGTATAATACAAAAAATCAGCTACAGGAACAGGTATATTATAGGTAGCTTCAATAATTATTCTGTTTTTTAAAGTAATACCAGCCGACAGATTAGCATTATAGGTTAGATTGATCAGATTGATCACAGATGACTGGTAAAGGCTGTTGTCAGACGCCTTCACACTCTGATCCTGCTCTTTATTATTCAGCAAAAACAGCATGCCTCCTCCTGCCAACACAAAAAATTTAAATTTATCGGTATTTACAAAATTGTCTCCGACATTCAGAATAGGCCCTGCAACAAGACTTGCTTTAAAAGTGGTAATTCTTTTAAATAGGCTATCTGTCATTTCACCTTTGTTTTTATAACTATACATCTTCAGTTGCGGGTACACAAAGAACTTTCCAAAACTTCTGCTAACGGGCGACATATATCCAATCGTTACTAACGGAGCAATTGTCGTATTGTAAACAGTATTAACCTCGCTGATCGTTTTGTACCCCGTGACTTCACAAAAATTAATTGAAGCGCCTGCAGCAACCACCAACCCTGCAGCAGGATTTTTTGCGGTCTTTTTCCATTTACTGACCGGCGTTAATTTTTGCAGCAGTGCCGATAAACTCTCATCGGTATATTCGATACTTGCAAGGTCAACTACTATGTTCCTCTTTTCAATCTCGTTTTTAAAAAGATTGTACAATTGCTGCCTGTATTCAGCCACCTCTTCAACACCGTTTTGGTCATAGTACATCTTAAGTTTCAACTCCTGCAAAGGGTCTTTATTAAGCCTGAAGAAGTAGTTGGTCCGGATATTATCGGTCAAGGCAAATATTTCCAGGTTGCCGGTTTTAGCAACCAGCCTTAGAAAAGTTGAAATGGTTTGATAATGATCTTTAAATCCAAAAGTGTCTTTGTCGGCAACAGCCTGATCAAAATCTGCAGGGTTTGTCATTCTTTGTCCTGTATAAGACAAATACGTATCGTAGTTGTCAATACAAAACCTCATCGTATTTTCGGAAGTAAGCTCTACGGGTACTGAAGCTGTAGCCGGAAGAAATTGCACCCTAACCGGGTTTTTACTCCATTGAGTGTAATTTGTAAATGAACCTCTAACCGAGTCTCCATTTTTTGCCATATAGTATCCTTCAAAAATTTTTTTCTGCGAATAAACGTGAACGTACAATAATGTGAAGGATAAAAGAAGGGCTGAGGTGAGCGCCTTCTTAATAAAAGTATTCATGGGTTTAACCATTTTTTTGGCAAGTATCCCAAAGTAATGAAAATGTGTGATATGAAATCAAGAGAGCAATTTCTTTGGTGCAGAAGTTAATTTAAAAGAGGCCGCAAAGTGCAGGATATACTTATAGCCGTATAAAAGGTTTTTGGGGGACAAACATTTGTTCTTTCTTCTGCTCCGGT
>CAXUMK010000176.1:0-11545 GCA_964251885.1 uncultured Segetibacter sp.
ATCCATACGTTACTTCTTGTTTTTCAAAGGGTTAGAGTGGATGTCATTATAAGAAGATTTTTTTTGAACCGGGCTGAGTTACTACTATGAGTCATCGTTGCGTCGCACTCGTGTACTTTTTATTAATTATTGGACAATCAAAGGTTAAGTTCGTCATTGCGAGTAACGACTTTTTTGGAGCCAAAAAAGAAAAAAAGCTGAATGACATCCATACGTTACTTCTTGTTTTTCAAAGGGTTAGAGTGGATGTCATTATAAGGAGGAACGACGAAGCAATCTGCTCCATCAATAAAACGCTTTCCTATTCGTGAGCGAATTACTTTGTTCGTTGCAATAACAGTTTTTTTGCTATGTACTTAAATCGACTACACTGTTTGTACAAGCCAGACAGTGGCTTACATCCCTCAACTACATGAAAACCTTTTGGTTTTATTCTATTTTCAAAATAAGATTTTACTGGTATTGAATATAAATCGGCTTAGGAGTAAAATTGAGCAACTCCTGCGGAGAATACAATTCTCCCAGTCCCTTCTGTTTAGTGTCATTATGATAAAAGAGCTTAAAGCCTGTAAACTGAACGGGGTCTTTTTTGATGTACAGAAGATAAGTAGAGCGTTTTAAAATTTTATCTCCCCATCCGTCCATATCCATTACGATCTGCACTTGCGGAACTTTTTTTATGTTCTCGTATCCTCTTACCATTCCGTGTGTAAAACGGTGAACAACTAAGATTTTGGGAGGAAGGTTGTTTTTCGTTACAATGTCAGCTAAGTAATCAATAGCATTATTTATATCATCTGCGTTGAATGTTCCTATTTTAGTTCCCGGTACTTCTCCATTCTTTAAAGAAAACTCGGGGTCGATTCCCAGATTTACATTCGGCATTTTTAAGTAGGTTTCCAGTTGAGGCACTTCATCTTTTACTGTGCTGTGCCCAACCTGTACATCCAGAAAAACTACGGCATTGATTTCCTTAGCCCAGTTTACAATCGTATCGATCTGTTGAAATGGCATACGATAACGGTATTTTCCGTCCTTACCCGGCGCACCCTGCGCCGTAACTGCAACATAATGCAATGCGGGAATAACCGGGATCGAAGTATCAGCAGCCTGCCATTTGGCTACTTCGCCTTTTAATTTTTCAAGCATCTCCTTTTTAGGTATTTCTCCTAAAATCCCCATTTTCTTTGAATACAAATTGCCATAAAAAGCAACAATTCTATGAAAAGGTAAAATGGCACCAGGCAAAGGATACGGAGCGGCAGCAGGCCATTTGCCTGTAGTATCGCCGTTGCTTAACGACTTTACTATTTCATCATACTTTGCAGTGTCCAGAACCTGCTTTACAGGCTCTGTTTTTTCAGGCTCCGTTTTTTCTATCTGATTTTTTTCTGTAGTAATCTGAGCTTTCTTCTCAGTGCCGGCGGGTGCCAGAATACATCCTGTAATAGATAACAACAAAACCGGCAATAACTGAATTCTTTTGGGTGTAAACATGTTTTTCATAACGCTCAAATATATCCTAATATTTTACTTCGCCAAATCCTTGTTGTCAACATTGTGAATAAAGCCCCCTAAATCCGGGAAGGGGGACTTTGAAACACTCTGCCGTTTAAAATTTTCAAAGAGTTACTACTGTTCTTAAAAGCAGTGGAGCTTCAATTTCTTCACAATCGACAAGGGCTTTCAAGAATTAGACAATCCAAAAAAGAATACGCATGAAATACAAATGCTGAAGCCACAGTAGTACTAAAGCTTAATCAGGGAATAATGAAAGGAATAGCCTGTCCCGCAGAAAGGCGGGAGGCTGTTATCATTCCTTTCTTGAATTTTCGGCGTCTATCCCGCTTTTAGCGGGAGTTACTTTCTTTGTTTCAAGACAAAGAAAGTAGAAAATGCCGAAGCACTTACTGTAGCTGAAAAAATAGTCAGTTCTGGCTATTACGCATTGCGTCAACTTAAAGAAAAAATGCTTGTGGATGCAGTTTTTGACAGTAAGGCAAGCAGATTTTGGGTTAAAAGCTGAATAAAGATTTGCCGTAAAAGTGAGTGACACAATGATGTACCACAAAAAATCATGTTCGTCCCAAAAAAACTCTTAAGTTGACGCGTATACGACTATTGCGAGACTGACTATGGCCACAATTCAACCATGCTCTACCTTTATCAATTCATTTGCTTTTGATGACCTACATTTGCAGCATTCATATACTCTCTCTTAGCAGACCCGATACTCTTCCTTCTATTATAAGTTTCATCTGGTCATATCAATGAGCAGAATATCTAATCGGTCTTCACATACGATTTGGAAGATTGTATTTTATTGTTATAAACATTTATAAATTGTTATTTGAAAATTTGAATTTGATTGAGCCCATTTTAAAGGCGCTCATAACCGAAGGATATACACATCCTACACCTATACAGGAACAAGCCATTCCTGTGGTATTAGAACGTAAAGATTTACTGGGATGCGCACAAACAGGTACCGGCAAGACCGCTGCTTTTGCAATTCCGATATTGCAAATCCTGCATCAGGAAAAAGCTATGCAAAAAGGACCTAAGCAAATAAAAGCCCTGATACTTACACCTACACGTGAATTAGCCATACAAATTGGTGAAAGCTTTATGGCTTATGGCGAACATACCGGTCTTAGTCACCTCGTGGTTTTTGGCGGCGTCTCGCAGGTACCTCAGGTTAATGCATTGAGACATGGCATCGATATATTAATCGCGACCCCGGGAAGGCTGCTTGACCTCATTGACCAGCGCTACATTCACCTGCAGCATATAAGTATGTTTGTGCTCGACGAAGCAGACCGTATGCTCGACATGGGTTTCATTCACGATGTAAATAAGGTGATTTCAAGACTTCCGGCTAAAAGACAAACGTTGTTTTTCTCTGCGACCATGCCCAAAGAGATTGCTAAACTTGCAGATACCATTTTAGTTAATCCGGTAACTGTATCGGTGACACCTGTTTCATCTACTGTCGAAAAAATTCAGCAGGGCGCCTATTTTGTTGAGAAAGAAAATAAGCCATCGTTGTTATTGCATATCCTTAATGACAACAACATAAAAAGTGCGCTTGTTTTTACCCGTACAAAACATGGCGCTGATAAAGTTACCAAGTTCCTTAACCGGGCAAATATTGAAGCTGAAGCCATACACGGCGAAAAATCGCAAAATGCGAGGCAGCGTGCTTTAGGACTGTTTAAAGCAGGGCAACTTCGTGTGCTTGTTGCAACAGACATTGCGGCAAGAGGCATAGACGTAGATTCACTTTCACACGTAATTAATTATGATTTGCCTAATGTGCCTGAGACTTATGTTCATCGTATTGGACGTACAGGCCGTGCAGGAGCAAGCGGCATTGCATTGTCATTTGTGGATGCTGAAGAACGTGCCTACCTTAAAGACATTAATAAACTAATTTCATTGTCTGTTCCTGTTATTGAAAATCACCCTTTTCACAGCACAAACGGCAGGGCTGTAAATACGCAAACGCCTAACAGGTTTTCATATCGTTCGGGCAATAGAAATAGTCAGCAGCAGGAAAGAACATGGACTAAAAGAATGCCTGAAAAATTAAAGTCGGCTTTGTAATTTGTAATAAGTTCTTTTTCAGAAAGTAATGATCTGCTTCTAAATACTCAATGTGTTTACAAGACAGCTTTTTGCATGGTACAACTACTTCAGAAGCTGTTGGTAATTTTGCCAGCGGCTTTTTGATTATTATTTTTAATATAATAACTTGCACCCTTAAATTTAGAAAAACTTGACCCCTAAAACCCGCACAGTTCTTTGTGTTGATGATGACGCAGACGATAGAGAAATCGTTTGTACCGTCATAAACGATATAGATCCTTCAGTCAAAGTTATTCATGCTGAAAACGGACTTATAGCTCATCAGTTACTTCAATCGGCAAAATCAAAAGAAGATTTTCCCTGCCTGATCATACTGGATATAAATATGCCTGTGATGAATGGCAAAGAAACACTGGTAGAAATAAAAAAAGACACTGCTTTAAGTAATATTCCTGTAGCTATGTTTTCTACCTCGTCAAGTGAAGCGGAAAAAACTTTTTTTTCGACTTATGGTGTTGAGCTTGTAACAAAGCCAAGTGATATGGAAAGCATTTTTGATGAGGTGAAGAAGCTGTTGAGCTACTGTTCGGATTAGTTTATTAGAATTCAGGTCTGTTTTTATATTCAATAAGCAATCCTGAATTTTAAATGTTCAATACTCAATGTTCAATGCTCATTGAAAACCCACTTCCTTTAATTGATACTACTACTTCCGGAACTTTTGTAACAAAAAAAAGCCGCCTTATTATAAGCGGCTCGTGAGTCGAAATTGTTTCCTCAGCTTTTTTTATCTTTCAGTTCAGCTTTTGTAACATAGTGTCTTTTGCCCTTTTTGTCAACATAGTAGTATTTCGATTTATTACTTATGTAAACCGTCTCACCGTTAGGACCCGCTTTTTCTTTATACGTTTTGTCAACTACTTTCGATTCGCCTTTCGCAGCTATTTCGGCAGTCTTGTTACTTACTTTTGTTGCGCCTTTGCCAATGGCATGGCCTGTGGCTTTTGCGTCTCTTTTAATTTTGTGGCCTAAAGAGGTTGTATCCTGTGCCTTTGCAACAGAAAAAGCAAGGACGAATAATGCGAAGATTACTTTTTTCATTGTTATCAGTTTTATTAACCCTTAATTGGCTAAAACTATACCAGCTTGTGTGTGAGCAACACAATCATCCGACTGTCAACTGAGCAGGGGATTGCTTCGTCGTTCCTCCTGCCAATGAGAGATTTAAAAGCAACTGTGATAAAATAGCTTATGTTAGTAAATAATTTATAATAAAAGCCTGTAGGGCTGGCATTGTGGTAGATTCAGAATTACATTTTAATAACATTACAAGCTCCATAGGAGCGGCATTATAAAAGATAAGGGTAACAGTGTTAATAATAATGCCGCTCCTACGGAGCTTTTAGTTGCGGTGCAACTTATATTTCTACCATAATACCAGCCCGCTGGGCCTAATTGCCAAAACATTTTGCTTATACTCATGTCATCTTCAAAGAACTTGTTTGGGAACCAAAAATCAATTACTTATAATGACATCCACTCTAACCCTTTGAAAAACAAGAAGTAACGTATGGATGTCATTCAGCTTTTTTTCTTTTTTGGCTCTGAAAAAGTCGTTACTCGCAATGACGCACTATATTCATAACTCACCATTCACAACTCACCATTCACCATTCACAACTCACCCGCTTTCGTCGCTGAATAAAATATCCACAAGTACAAGTGTGCGACGCAACAATGTTTCATAGTAGCAATGCAGCTTGGCTCATAAAAAAATCATTACACATTTTATACGGGCTAGCATTATGACTGGCGTCAATTGCTAAATAATGCTTTTCACATTTCCTGCCTGCTTCTTAATAAAATACAGTTTCCTGTTTTCAAGAAAATCGGGCTTTATGCTGGTCTTCATCAACCTGACAGGGTCTAAAGTAAACTGGTTGAAAAGTGTAAAATCTTTATCAGACAGGTTGTTTACAAGATTGTTTTTGTGCTTGATAAGAAGCTTTGTAAAGTGATAGGTAAATTCAAAACCTTTAAAAACCATGTCGCTGGGTCGGCTATAATATTTGTCTTTGTATTTTTTGTTGACCTCAGCGCTTAAACCCAGGTTTTGAGAATAATAGAGAAAGGGGGTTGAAAAAATAATCTCCACATTTTTGCATTCAGGTTTATCAAGTTCTTTCATGTTATCCCAGGTAGGCATTCCAATAGCTGTAGTACGGTAGCTTTCACTGCTGCTGATGGTCTGCACAACCTTCAACCCAAAACTTTCAAGCGGCGAGGCAACAAATACAATATTGTTCCTGGTACTGTCGAGGCTGTTGCGAAAATCCCTGATGCTGAGGGTTGACTCATCTACAGTAAGCCATTTCATCTTTAAAGGAATGGAGCGTGTGCTTTTATTTAATTCTGTAATATAATTTTTTATGAAATCTTCGGTGGTTCCTTTTCTTGTAACGGCAATAATATTGTTAACAGAATAATAACGCTGCAGGTGTCGGTACAAGCCCTGCAGGTGCGCCTGGAAAGAAGAATTAAGCAATACAAAAAAAGGATTTGCAGTAACGCCGACATAGTTAGGATAAGTAGCCGATATAAGAGGAATATTTTTACTTAAAGCCTGGTCCGCAAACATCTTCAGTTCGGCTGTATTAGTTATGTCAGCTATTATCAGACCCACATTGTTCATCTCTGGCGCTCTTAATAACTGGCTTAATGATGCGTTCGTTTGTTTTGTGTCATAAATCGAAATTTCAACCTTTGCACCTTCAGCATTCAGGCTGTCAATAGCCATCATTACTCCATTATAAAACTCAAGTCCCGGCAATACATTTTTGGGAAGATTTATTTTGCCCGGTACATTAGCTTCGGCATTGAAAACATCATCCACATACAAAGGAATAAATACGGCTACTTTTACCGGCTTAGAGGTATCGTAATATTGAGCATTTGCCTTTGCAAGAGTGCTCATAACAGCAATAATCAGTAAAAGAAAATTAACTCTTTTTTTCATTCAAAAATTGTTTTTAGTCCCTCACCCCCCGACCCCTCTCCACAAGTAGAGAGGGGGGAAATAGACTTTAGATAAATGTTCTGTTTTTTAATTCTTAGAGGCAATTCCAAAATTACCTATTCCCACTCTATTGTTGCCGGAGGTTTGCTGCTGATATCATATACCACCCTGTTGATGCCTCTCACATTATTAATGATCTCGTTTGAAATATGGGCAAGAAATTCATAAGGAAGATGCGCCCAGTCGGCGGTCATTCCATCTACCGATGTTACTGCACGCAAAGCAAGTGTATGCTCGTAAGTTCTTTCATCGCCCATTACGCCGACGCTTTTAATGGGCAATAATATGGAGCCGGCCTGCCATACATTCGAGTACAATTTGTGCTGCTTTAAACCCCTCACGTAAATATCATCTGCCTCCTGCAACAGCTTTACTTTCTCTTCTGTTACTTCGCCCAATATTCTAATGGCCAGGCCCGGACCGGGAAAAGGATGGCGAAATAATTGTTCGTGTGGAATGTCTAATTCCAAACCAACCTTTCTAACCTCATCTTTAAAAAGATACTTCAGTGGTTCAATCAGTTTCTGGTGCATCTTCTCTGGTAATCCACCCACATTGTGATGAGATTTGATAGTAGCCGAAGGGCCGTGAACACTTACACTTTCTATCACATCCGGATAAATGGTTCCCTGTCCTAAAAAGCTGATATTAGTAAGGTTAGCAGCTTCCTGCTGAAAAACATCAATAAACATTTTACCTATGGCTTTTCGCTTTTCTTCGGGGTCAACTTTGTCTTTTAAAGCGTCGTAAAAAAGCTGCTTTCTGTCAACGCCTTTTACATTCAGGCCGATTTGTTTATACGTTTCCAATACCTGTTCAAATTCATTTTTCCTCAGCACGCCGTTATCTACAAAAATGCCATGCAGCCTGCTTCCTATGGCACGGGTTATAATAGTTGCGGCAACGGTACTGTCCACTCCGCCGCTTAGCGCCATGATTACCTGGCCTTGGCCGACCTGCTCCTGTATGGTGTGAATGGCTTCCTGCACAAATGCCCCCGGTGTCCAGTCCTGAGAACAGCCGCAGACGTTTACCAGGAAATTATAAATGATTTTTTTGCCTTCAGTAGAATGATATACTTCGGGATGAAACTGCAATGCATGCAAAGGATTTCCATCATTTCCTTTTTTTCTGAAGGCAGCAACGGGGATTGATTCGGTTGTTGCCAGTATTTCAAACCCCTCGGGAAGTGACAGAATAGTATCAGCATGACTCATCCAAACCTGTGAGTGGCTTGCAATACCTTCGAGCAAAACATCGTGCTGCTGCTGTATTTGAAGTTGTGCCCGTCCATACTCTCTTTTGCTGCTTTTTTCCACAATTCCGCCAAATTGTTTGGCTGCTAACTGTGCGCCGTAACAAACTCCTAAGACCGGCAATTTCTCATTGATTGATTTCACATCCACTAACGGTGCATTTTCTTCATTCACAGAAAAAGGTGAACCGCTGAGAATAATTCCTTTGACAGAAGAGTCGAAATCGAAAGGTTTGTAGTAGGGAATGATCTCACAATACACATTGGCTTCACGCACAGCACGGGCAATTAATTGAGTATACTGACTGCCGAAATCGAGAATAAGAATTTTTTCGCTCATAAAGTATAAGAAAGACGAAAGCCACGTTGAATTGCGGCGAAGATAATTTATTTTATCTGCCTTAATCAGCCTTGCAACATTTGAAATAATTGCACTAATATTTCAGCTATTAAAATCATTTATCTAATTTTCGTTCTCAAACTAATCTGTTATGAAAAAAGTATTTGTTTCTGCTGCCTTTATTATAGCTATTGCATTGTCTTCGTGCATGGATATGGGAGAACGGGTAAATGGCAACGGCAATATTAAAAGTGAAACACGTCATATAAACAACGCATCTAAAATAAAGCTTAGCGGTGATATGGATGTAATTGTCGATCCCGGTCCCACTTCGGTACGGGTTGAGTCTGATGACAATGTTATCCCCTACATAGAAACCAAAATGGATGACGGATGGCTGGAAATAAAAACCAAAGACAATGCAAACATTCATTCATCAAAGGGAATAAAGGTATATATCACTACGCCAAATATCACTGACCTCGATGCAATGGGAAGTGGAAATATAAAATGCAATCAAAGGTTTTCAACCGACAACACAATGACTTTTAACGTTACCGGCAGTGGCGACATCAATGCTGATATAAATGCTCCCAAAGTAGCTGCGCAAATTTCGGGAAGCGGAAATTTACATATCTCCGGAGATACAAAAGATGTGGGAGTAAACATTGCAGGAAGCGGCAATTTTGACGCACCGCAGTTAAAAGCCGAAAATGCAGATGTATCCATTTCAGGCTCGGGAGATGCAAATGTATTTGCCGATGTAAAGTTGAAAGCCTCCATTGTTGGAAGCGGCAATATCAAATACAAAGGCAATGCAGAAGTAGATAAGCAGGTCGTAGGAAGCGGCACAGTTACCAAAGTGCAGTAGACCTCATCCTCATTCCTTCTCCTTGAAGAGAAGGAGGCCTCATTCGCGGCAGCTATCATAAATTATAAACCTTGCAGTGCGGGGAAACGTCAAAAAAATAAGTTTGATTCTTTTGTACCGGCCTGTATTACTACTATGAGGCATCGTTGCGTCGCACACTTGTAAATTTTTTCTTTACTCAGCAAGGAAGCACATCAAACAGGTATGCCACACCTTGAAGGTGTGGCATACCTAAACAAACATCGCGTACAATAAATTTCCCTACTTCAATTTACCCAACGCTTCCGTAAGCCTTGCAAAACCTTTTTCAATGTTTTGCATGCTGTTTGCAAAACTTAAACGAATGGAATTGGGCGAGCCAAAAGCTGAACCAGTAACAGTTGAAACGTGAGCTTTATGAAGAAGATACATCGTAAGGTCGGTACAATTTTCAATAGTAGTTTCGCCGTCGCTTTTACCAAAGAAATAGCTGATGTCAGGAAAAATATAGAAAGCGCCTTCGGGAACCGCACATTTGAAACCAGGGATATTGCACGAAAGCTCTCCTACCCTTTTCTTTCTTCTTTCAAATTCCCTCAACATTTCATAAGTTGGCTCGAGCGTGCCGGTCAAAGCAACTATTGCCGCTCTTTGGGCAACTGAGTTTGTTCCACTTGTGATTTGTCCCTGCAGTTTTTCGCATGCCTTTGCTACTTCTGCTGATGCTGCAATATATCCTAACCTCCAGCCTGTCATTGCAAAGCCTTTGCTTAAGCCATTTACAATAATCACCCGGTCCTTCAGTTCATTAAATTGTGCAATGCTTTCATTTTTACCTACATAATTTATATACTCATAAATCTCATCGCTCATGATATACACCTGCGGATATTTTTTAAAAACCTCTGCAAGACCTGCCAGTTCTTCTTTTGAATACACGGCACCAGACGGATTGCAGGGAGATGAGAACATAAAAAGTGTAGTCTTTTCTGTAATTGCAGCCTCAAGCTGTTCAGGCGTTATTTTATACCCGTTTTCTATGGGGGCTTCCACGTAAACTACTTTACCCTCGGCCATATCGACCAATGCAGAATAAGTAACCCAGTAAGGAGTTGGAATAATCACTTCATCGCCTTTGTCAACGATGGCTAAAACAACGTTTGCAATGCTTTGCTTAGCGCCTGTGGATACAACAATATTTTCAGGCTTGTAATCGAGGTTGTTATCTCTCTTCAGCTTTTTACAAACCGCTTCTCTCAGGTCGGCAAAACCCGCCACAGGAGTATAATGAGAATAATTGTTATTGATTGCTTCTATTGCAGCTTCTTTAATGTGCTGCGGAGTATCGAAATCGGGCTCGCCAAGACTAAGGTCAACCACATCTATACCCTCGCTTCTTAACTGGCGGCCCAGCTTCGCCATTTTCAGAGTTTCAGGTTCATTAAAACGGTCAAGTATGGAAGAAAGTGGCATTACTTATTTTTTTAGTTCGGCCGCAAATGTAATAAAAGAACCCCAAAAGTAGTAAGTAGTAAGTAGTCAGTAGTAAGTACAACTTCCTACTCCCTACTCCCTACTCCCTACTCCAGACTCCACACTCAACTCACCATCTTCACAACCATTTCTTTCATCAGGTCTGCATCTGAAGTTCCCATGTCGTTGATGCCGATGCTTCTTAAATTGTATTCGTGCAGCAAGAGCAATATTTTTTCCACTCCTTGAATACCAAAAGTTTTAGAAGCAGCAAGTGCATCTTTTGCTGCATAGAAATTGTTGCCGAAAAGCGACTTCACGCCACTTTCGCTTTTATCATTCATACCAAAAATGCTGTACACCTTACTGAAATAGGAATATACCGCAGGCAAGATCATTTGAATAGGCGCAGCTTTAGGATTGGCTTGAAAGTATTGAATGATGCGAATAGCTTTTGCAAGGTCTTTTTTACCGATAGCAGCCTGCAGCTCAAAAGCATTAAACTCTTTGCTGATGCCTACGAATTTTTCGATTGCATTTTCATCAATCGTTTTGTTATTCGCCAGGTTGATGCAAACTTTATCCACTTCATTCTCCAGCCTGTTAAGGTCGTTGCCGATGTTATCGATCAGCAACTGCAATGCCTGTGGTTTTATTTCATATCCCTTTGACTGAATCATATTTCTCACCCAATCGGGCAGCAGATTCTCAAATATCTTCTTTGTCTGAAACAGTTCAGCATTGTTTTTTATTATCCTTGCAAAACCGGTGCGGCCGTCGATTTTACCATCTTTAAAAGCAACCACAAATACAGTTGACGATAATGGATTTTTGAGATATCCTTCAAGCTTTTCAATTTCCTTCATTTGCTGCGCTTCCTTCAGCACAACTACCTGTCTTTCGGCAAACATCGGGTAACGGCGGCAGGCATTTACAACTGCTTTCCAGTCTGCATCTTTACCA
>CAXUMK010000177.1:0-11504 GCA_964251885.1 uncultured Segetibacter sp.
CACCAACATCAAGAAATGTAGGTTTAAATCTGTGGACTGACAGAGGTTTTGGAGCAGAATTACATTACAGAAATAACATGTGGGGTACAGCTCTTTATACAAGAAATAGCAATGAAGCTATTTGGTTAGGAAATTATGCAAATTATAATGCAAACGAAACCCAACAGCAGAAATTTAATCCCTGGATGACGCTTCTTGGAGGTAAAGTCGGTATTGGAACTCCCTCTCCCCTGTATAATCTTCATATATATGGCGATAATCCTTCTTTAAATATAGAAAATAATAACGGCAATGGCGGAATGGGAAGTAGTCTTGTTTTTGGTCATAGTCAGCAAGGGACAACTCCACTTGCTTCAATATCTTCATATTTAATAGATGGTAGTAGCAATTTAAGAACAGGACGCCTTTTATTTAAAACCGCAACAGGAGGGACATTAACTAGCAAAATGATATTAAATGAATTTGGAAGGTTAGGGATTGGTACAATAGATCCCTCAAATAAATTAGAAGTTCAAGGTGGAGGTATCTACGCTTCAGATTATATCTCTACTCCGGGCCGTTCTTACGGTAATGGTTTTATTTTGCCATGGTCAAATTATGGGGATGATGGACTGTACTACGAGAATGACAATAATACATCCATGATGAAATTGAAAACAAATTCTTATCCCGTAGATATTGCTTCAAACGGACCAGGAAGATTTATAAAATTCTCTACTAATGGAAATGAGGAACGAATGAGAATTGACGATCAGGGCACTGTTGATATAAAGCATACACTTGTTGTTGAAGATAGAATTTTTGCTACCAATAAGATTGTGATTGGCAGCGGTGTGGATTACAGTAAATTAAATAATTATTCGCTGGCTATAAATGGTAATGCTATAGCTAATAAATTAGTGATTAAAACATATCCTAACTGGCCTGACTATGTTTTCGAACCAGCCTATAATCTTACTTCTCTTTCAACACTTGAAGCTTACATTAGCAAGTTCAAACATTTACCGGATGTGCCCTCTTCTAAAGAAATAGAAAAAGAAGGGCTGGATGTTGGCGCAACACAAGCTGCATTACTTAAAAAAATTGAGGAGTTGACGTTGTATGTGATTGATTTAAAGAAGGAAATAGATGAAATAAAAAAACTCAACAAAAACTATGGCAATAAGTAGAATATGATAAAAAAGCAACTAAAAACTAAAGATTTACTGATATGTAAGTAGAACCATGTTTTTTAGAATTCCTTAAAATGAATTGAAATAAAATGTTAGGCCCATACAAGAATAAATCTTATGATAAAAAAGCTATTCATCTTAGTTTTCTCTCTCGCTATTTATATTGTTAACGGTTACGCTCAAAATATTCCGGTTAAACTTCCTGCTGTAGTACCTCCGCCTAGCGAGGCTGCTTCATTGGGAAGGTATGGGGATGTACCGGTTACTATGTACAATGGCACCGTTGATATATCTGTTCCTGTTTATGAAATCAAAACCCGCAGATTCAATCTTCCCATCTCCATTAGTTATAATTCTGCCGGAGTAAAAGTGGATGATATAGCTTCGTGGGTAGGTTTGGGATGGTCATTAAATGCAGGAGGCATAATAACAAGATCAGTAAGAGGAGACGATGATTTTATATCAGGTAATAACAGAGGTCATTATTACCACGCAGTTCCTGATGCAAATAATTTAAGTAATAATGACTGGGACTATTTAAATCAGGTAGCTACAGGCGTAATTGACGAGGAGCCTGATTATTTCTTTTTTAATTTTTTAAATCATTCGGGTAAATTCTTCTTTGACGATAACAAAAATCCTGTTATTATTAATTACCAGGATCCTTTAAAAATACAATACAGCCCATCCTCCAATTCATTCACGTTAATAGACGGACAAGGCAATCAGTTCATATTTTCTGATAAGGAAAATACCGAAAGTTACTATTCCACTTTAGGCTTTTCTTATAATGCTGATCAAAAATATGTTTCGAGTTGGTATTTATCACAAATGATTTCTTATGATAAGTCTGATGTAATAACATTCACTTATGATACTGATTATGAACAAGTAGAAACATCCTTTAATTATACGGAAGGTGTAGGTGATACTTATGTATGTAGTAATGGCACCCCGGTATTAATGAGAAATGTGCATGACGGAGCCAATACATTTTCCAGTCAGTCATTTATCCGGTCTAATCCTGTACGATTACAGCAAATAAGTTTTAGCAATGGAAAAATTACTTTCTCTGGCGCCAGAAACAGGTCTGATGCTACTGTCGAAAAGCTTGATGCCATAACAATTTCTAAAATTGATGCTGCAACTCACGGCTATACGATTTTAAAAACAATAAATTTTAATTATAATTATTTTACTACCATTTATAACAATCAAACCACTTACAGGTTAAGGTTAGATGGGATAGCGGCTTTGGGTTTAAACAATGAAAATGGGGGAACCTATAGTTTTCAATATGATCAAACGATGTTGCCTCCTGTAAACAGTACGGCTAAAGATTTGTTTGGCTATTATAATGGACATAAGGAAAATACAACTCTCATCCCGCGGCAGTCAATTTTTTCGTATAATGGAATACTTTATAATGTAGGCGGCGCAGACAGAAGTACGGATGTAAATTATATTAAGGCAGGAATACTTAATAGAATTACTTATCCAACGGGAGGCTATACTAATTTTACTTTTGAGCCTAACAGTTATTCTGAACAAGGACTAAAAACGGTACAGCAAAGTGCGACAGCTACCGGAGGAATGCAGGAAAATGTTGTGTCAACCTTTGTTGCACCTCTTTCAACTCAGGGAATAATTACCGTTAATATTTCCAAGTATAACTACCCTGGTGTTCAGGCCCGTCCTGCCGTTTCTTTTACCAATATAACGACGGGCCAGGAAATCTATTCTAATAGCCTGACTGATCCTAATAATGATTTTAACTACACGGCTGCAATTGATTTAACACAAGGACAAACCTATCAAATGGTTGCAAAGGCTTATACGAATGGGTATGTTCACTCTGGTATCACTGTTTCCTGGCAGCAGGTTGATCCTAATACAACAAGCAAATATGGAGGAGGACTGCGAATAAATAAGGTTACCAATTACACAAATGATGGCACTTTTAGTAACGGTCAGGTTTACAAATATGGGGAAGCCGAGTGTGGATATGGATACTTACCCTCAGATAATTATTTATTCAACACTTTAAATGCTGAAAAATTATTTTATTTAGGTTGTAACAAACCTGATGGCACAGTTTTATGTAATGCTACAACATGGACAAGAATGGTTTTCAACTCTTCTTCAATTTTTGATATTTTCAGTCTCTGTGGTGCTCCGGTGGCGTATTCAGAAGTATCAAGGTATTCAGTTGATGCTCAAGGCAATCCTCTTACTAAAACTATTTTCGATTATTCTGTATATAAAAATACCAATACTCCTGCAGCCCAAAGTTATTTTGAAGCGCTTTCTATAACCAATAGCGGATGGATGGGTGGATCGCTACTTTCCCAGACTGATTTTGCAAGGAAAAATGGAAGTTATATTCCTGTAAAAAAAATTGTTAATACTTATAATAATACACCTCCACAATCATCTCAGGGTTTAAAAGTACGTGATCAAGCCGCCATTTCTGGTTGTTACGCTACTGGTCCTATGGGTATACAGTTCTATTACTTTAATTATCCGATTTTCTCAGGAACGGTATTATTAAAATCAAGTACTACTTATGAGTATGACATGAACGACAATTCAAAATTTTTGGTTCAAACGAAAGACTTTACTTATGATAATCTTGAACATTTACAACCCACTAAAGTTGTTACCGGCACGAGTACCGGTGAAGTATTAACATCCCTCAATCAGTATCCGGCAGATGCAAATGCAATTAGTGGAATAACCCCTGCTCAAATAACAAATCTTAATTCCCTCTACAGTCAGCATAATATTACTGCTCTTATTCAAAAAAAGGTTTCCCGCAATACCAATACTGTAAGTATAGAAAGGAACGATTATAAAACGGGTTACGGAACAATGATACTTCCCGATGTAATGCAAATACAAAATGCAAACAATCCGATGGAAAAAAGAGTACTATTCGATAGCTATGATACTTATGGAAATATTACACAAGTCAGGAAATCCGGTGATATCCTTCATTCTTATTTATGGGGTTACAATCATAGCTATCCGGTAGCAGAGGTAGTAGGAGCAGATTATGCAACTATAAGCAGTTATGTAACCCAAAGTATTTTAGATAATGCAACCGGTCAATACACAGATCAGCAAATAAGAGCCGAATTAGATAAAATACGGACGGGTTTAAAAAACAGCGGTAGTAAAGCTTTAGTAACTACTTATACGTATGCCCCGTTAGTAGGAGTTACCTCTAAAAGCGATCCTAATAATCGTACCCTTTATTATGAATATGATGGATTAGGACGATTACAACTCATAAAGGATCAGAATGGGAAAGCTGTAAAAGTATACGATTATAAATACGGGCAATAGAAAGTTAAATGAAAAGCAAAAAGTAAAGCTTCTGAAACGTTAATGATACAAAGCAAGCTTCAAAGAATTTCAATTGCAAATTTGATAACAAGATTAAGGAGGTTTATGTATAAACATTTCCAATGCTACCCAAAGCATAATTTATTTATTTTACTGTCACTGGTATTAGTTGAGAGAGGAATAGCGCAAATAAAGCCTGATACCAAGACGTCAGTATCCGTAAAGACCGGTAATACAACCTCTTATCTTCCCGGGCGATATTCAGCAAGTTCCGGAAACTATATTCGTGTATCGGAACCGCAACAACAAGGTTTTACAGATGCGGCAGGGGTAATAAACAGTACAAGTGTAACAGATGTAAACAAGTCTACGCAATACTTCGATGGTTTAGGAAGACCCTTACAGACAGTGAGTTGGAAGGTATCACCTGATCAAAAAGATATTGTGGCGACAATAGTATATGATGAATTAGGAAGAGAGCAGTACAAGTTCTTGCCATATAAAGCAACTACTGCTGATGGATCGTTTCAGACAAATCCTTTTAATGATCAGAAGACTTTTTACAGTGTAGATTATCTTTCTGACCAGCCAGCTTATAATGGAGAGCAGTATTATTACAGTCATACACAGTTTGAAAGTTCCCCGCTTAACCGTCCTTTAAAGACATTTGCTCCCGGTAACAGTTGGGCGGGCAGCGAAGGTGGTATAGCAGAAAAAGCGGTATCAATACAGTATTTGATTAATAACAGCAGTGACCATGTAAGAGTCTGGGACATCGGTTTTGACGCTTTTTCTGATGGCAACAACATTCCTGCCTCTGCAGCAGAGTACGATACAGGACAGTTGTATAAAACAGTCACGATTAATGAGCATAATAATGCAGTAGTTGAATACAAAGACAAGGAAGGACGTGTGGTATTAAAAAAAGTGCAGATTGGAAACATTTCTGCGGATTATAGTGGCTATAATGGCTTTCTCAGTACCTTCTATGTATATGATGCCCTTAGCCAGCTTCGTTTTGTAATACCGCCTAAAGCTGTTGCACAGATGATAGCCGCAGCTAACTGGACACTAACTACGACAATTGTAAATGAATTGTGTTTCCGCTATGAATATGATGAGCGCCAGCGAATAAAAGCAAAGAAGGTACCCGGTGCATATTGGGTATATATGGTGTACGATAACAGAGACCGTCTTTGTTTTACCCAGGATGGTAATCTGCGCAGTAAACAGCAATGGATGTACACGCTGTACGAGGATGATTTAAACCGGGTAGCAGAAACAGGCATTGTAAAGTATCCTGGTACCTGGAGTGACCTTATAACCGCTGCCGGTACCACATCTGTAAATACCACCGCAGCAGATGTGGTTGTAAATCTTCGTAATAACACGGTCAACCAATATACGGCAACAAACAGCATTACTTTCAATGACGGATTTGTCAGTGAGGCTGGTGCAAACTTTACAGCGGAAATAGTCAAAGCATTATCATATAGCTCCCAAACTGGCAATCCCGGAGCTACCCTTTCCGGTGGCTCGTGGTATCCGCTTACTTATACGTATTACGACAACTACGACTTTGGTACTACAAAAAGCTACAGTACAACCAACAGTAGCAAGCTTGACAATAGCATAAATAATTACTTGGCAACATTAGAGGATGTTCCAACTGCAAAAAGCGTAATGACGAAAGGGATGGTAACAGGCACGAGGGTACGGGTAATTGAAAATCCTGATAACCTTGATTTAGGAGCGTGGCTGGAAACCGTAAATTTTTATGATGATAAAGGAAGGCCAGTGCAAGTACAGGCGGATAATTATAAAGGGGGGAAGGATATAGTTACCACCCGCTACAACTTTACGAATAAAGCAGTGGGTACTTACCTTGAACATACTAATCCTGCTGCTACAGACGGAACCAATAGCATCGATGTAAACACTTCAATTTTGTACGACCATGCAGGCAGAGCTACCAAGACTACGAAGCAGCTTATTTATCAAAGCGTTTCCTATAGCCGTACCATAGCCCAAAACGTATATGATGCGCTTGGTCAGCTAAAGAACAAAAAGATAGGGCAGAAATCAGCGACAGATGCTACTGAAATAGAGAACGACCAATATAGCTATAATATCAGGGGCTGGCTCAAAGGCGTTAACTACTACAATGGTACCACTTATAGCTCCCAGGAAAGCAGCGCTTCTAATAAGTGGTTTGCTTTTGACTTAGGCTACGACTGGGGTATGACGTCAAGTCAGTATAATGGAAATATAGCAGGTATGCGCTGGAAGAGCGCCGGGGATAATAAGGAAAGAGCGTATGGCTATGCTTACGATCAAGCAAACAGGCTGCTAAGTGCAGACTTTACCCAATATAACACTGCATGGGGTACCGACTCGCTGCTAAACTTTAAGGTCAAGATAGGAGATGGAACAACTGTTTCATCTGCCTACGATGAGAATGGAAATATTAAACGGATGCAGCAGTGGGGCCTTGCTGGTACCGCCTCCCAGCAAATAGACGATCTTATGTATACCTACGCAGCATCAGGTGGTAGCAATAAACTGCTGCAGGTAACAGATAATGGCGTGCAGCCAGTTACAAATATTGGTGACTTTAAAGATAAAAATACCGGGAGCAATGATTATGGTTATGATGTGAATGGAAACCTGATTACCGACAAAAACAAACGGATCAATGGAGTAACAGACATAGACCAGACAACTCCCGGTGCAATTATCTACAACCACTTAAACCTGCCATATCAGATAAGTGTAAGCAATGACGATGGCAGCGCAAAGGGAACGATTACCTATATTTATGATGCAGCAGGCAACAAATTAGAGAAGCGAACAGTTGAAGGAACAAAGCAGACAATGACAGCATATCTTGGCGGCTTTGTATATGAAAATAATAAGCTCCAGTTTTTAGGGCAGGAAGAAGGTAGAATAAGAGCACTTTGTAATAATGCTTCGAGCCCCGCTACTGTTAGCAGTTTTGCTTATGATTATTTCTTAAAAGATCATCTTGGAAATGTTAGAATGGTGCTTACCGATGAACAACCTATAATTTATTACCCCGCCGCTACAGTGGAAGGAACGTATGATGTAAGTACCAATAGTATGGTTAATTATGAAAAGCGATTTTACAGAATTGATAATACGAAAATTATACCTGAATCATCTATAGCATCCTGGGTGTCCCCAACAGAAACTGTAGCCAATACAAAACTGTATTACAATAATAACGGCAACCCTCCGGCCAATACAAGTTACCCAATTGGCTGCACACCAGTGCAAACAGCAGGAAGCAACAACGTATATAAACTGAATGCAACTGCAAATCGTACGGGACTTGAGTTTATGATAAAAGTAATGGCAGGTGATAAGGTGGATATATTTGGAAAGTCATATTATCTGAATACTTCGGCCATCACTAACGCCAATTCGACACCACTTGATGTGCTTTCATTAATGACTAATTTGTTACTAACACCTTCAAACCCTGCTTCCGTTAAAGGTTTTAGCGCCAGTCAGTTGAACACTGTCAATAGCGGTATAATTCCAACTTCTTTTTTCAGAGGCAGCAATAATGAGGCAGCTACTACAATACCTAAAGCCTATATCAATTATATTTTCTTTGATGACCAGTTTAAATATGCAGGAGGGGGTGCAAGCAGGGTTGGAAGTAACGGCATCGTTAAAGACCATTGGTATGTGGATGCTGCACAATTACAAAATATTATAGCACCAAAAAATGGATACATATTTGTGTATGTAAGTAACGAGAGTAATATTGATGTGTTCTTTGATAATTTACAGGTGACACATAAACCCGGACCATTACTCGAAGAAACGCATTACTATCCGTTCGGCTTGACAATGAGCGGGATAAGCTCTAAAGCGGCAGGGAGTCTTCAAAACAGATATAAGTTTAACGGGGGTAATGAATTACAGAGCCAGGAGTTTAGTGATGGCAGTGGCTTAGAAATATATGATTCAAAATACAGGATGTATGACCCTCAAATAGGTAAGTTTTTACAAGTAGACCCCCTTGAAGGGATTAGTCGTGAATTATCTCCGTTTGCCTTTGGAAATAATAATCCTATTAGTTTAAACGACCCTTTGGGTTTAAGTGCAACCACACCAGGTGTAAACCCGGAAAATAAAGATGATAATGCAAATCTTGGTAATGTTACGGTAACTACAAGACCTAAGCCTAAATTTAATTGGTTAGGTTTACCGAGTTTTACTGCAAGTCAACGTAAGGAAGCTAAACATAATCAAAACTTGTACTACAGTAGGACGTTAAATGGACAGCCAGCTATTCAAAAAGATGATCCTTCTTCTTACACCTCAAGAGTAGGTGTGTATGAACAATGGGATCAGGCAAAAAAAGAATGGAGGCAAAATTCCATTGGAGCATTATTAATGATCGGTTCACCTGTTCTTATAACAACTTTGTCAGGAACAGGAGCAGGAAGTTTAATTCTTCGCCCTTTTGTTGCAGCTACTGGTAAATATGGAGCGATTGCAAAAGTTGCAGCATGGATGCAGTTTGGTAATGCAGGTGCTGATTTAACTTATCAAGGTATAAAATATGTTACGTCTGGTGAAAGCATCAATCTTGGTTCTACATTCGGAAATTTATATTTTAAAAATCCGCTCTTGTCGAGTTTACCTGGTGCTCTCACAAATCCAGAAGGTAATTTCTTAGCAACATGGGGACGAGGTGCACTTGGCGACGCAATCGGAAATATTCCCGTTCCTGGTATGAGTTTCGGTACACGGTTAGGAATGGAAGGTTTTACTCTGCCATTACTTGGAAATCTTTCTTCAGATGTAGTTACCGGAAAACTCCATGAGGATGCGGTGAGTGAGCAGAAATAAAGGTTTAAAAAAGTAAGTGATTCCAAAATGTTGAAAAAAAATCTTTTTGTTGGGCTGTTATGGATGTTTGGTATAATAGTTATAATTGGTTTTATATTCCAACTTTACAACTCTTATTATTTACGTCCCCATAAAAAGGGCCTAATTAGAGATAATATGAAGGTTGTTAATGGGGGAAGAGTCATAAGGGTAACAGGTGAAGCAAAAGTTTCAAGATTATATAATCTTACTTTTATTTATACAATAAACGGTATTGAATATAGTAATGAGGTCAAGGTTGGAATTGGTTTAAGGCCTAATGCAGGGTATTATCTATCTCAAAGATTTGTTCCAGTTGTATATGAGGCAAGCAATCCTCAAAACTCATTTGTTTTACTTGAACTATCCGATTTTTCTTATTTTGGAATATCCTTTCCTGATAGTTTGCAATGGGTTAAAAGTGAAATTGTGAAATAAACTGATTAAAAGCTTTTGATTGTAGCGAGGACAAGAAGCTAAAATATAAAGCAGCCATTGGTTAGTAAAATAGCTGGTGGCTTTTTTGCTTAAGCATACGCCTTCCTTCCGCCTTTGCAGGTGTTCTTCACCTGCAAATAACATTCGCAATAAGTGATTATTCAGAAAGTTATTCTAACTTTCAAAATGCTTTTTAGCGAATTTTATCCTGATTATTTTACTGCAACAATACTTGAGTGGAAACATTTACTTAAGCAGGATAAGTATAAAGATGTAATTATATCAAGCCCTCAATTCTTAGTAAAAGAAAATCGCTTAAAAATATACGGCTTTACAATTATGAGTAGTCATATTCATGTTATATGGCAGGTGCAACATGGTTATCAACCAAAAGAAATTCAATTATCATTTATGAAATACACCGCACAAATGATAATAAAAGATTTAAGAAATAATCACAAAGCAGTATTGGAGAAATTTAGAGTAAATGCTACTGACCGCACATATCAGATATGGGAAAGAAATGCGCTTAGCATTTCGTTATGGAACCAGATCGTATTTAAGCAAAAGCTTGCTTATATTCATGCAAATCCTGTAGTTGCTGGTTTATGCCGCTTTCCTGAAGAGTATAAATATTCTTCGGCAGCTTTTTATGAAAAACAACAAGTGAATGGGATTTTATTACAAATTACAATGCTTAAAAAATATTTGTTTGTGAAGAACACCAACAAAGGCGGAAAATAACAGGAAGATTAGGTGCAATTGCAAAAGTCAAAGCGGCAATGGGTATTGGAAATGCTGTTGCAGATGCGTACTATCAAGTAATAACATTAGCAGCAAAAGACCAGCTATCCTTAAGTAATTACAATTACGGAAGTACTGCTGGAAATTTATTTTTTTCAAATCCGTTATTTTCAAGTTTGCCTGGTGCAGCTAATGCTTCTTTAACTGGTGATGCATTTTTATCAAGTTGGGGGAAAGGGATTTCAGGTGATGCAATTGGAAATATTCCTGTTCCAGGCGGGGGATTTGGTTTAAGATTAGGGATGGAAGGTTTTACATTACCCCTTCTTGGTAATTTGACCTCTGATGTTGCAACGGGAGGTTTTATTGAACCCAAAAATTAAATCAGCCATGCTATTATGAGAAGGTTTAGAAGCAGAAAGGAACTTATAATTAAGTCAATATTTATACTTGTTGTAGCGGGTTTATTATTCGGTTTTTTTTATACGACTTTTTATGAGCGAGTGTTTTTGAAAAGCGCTATAAAAAAGAACATGAGCATACACCAAGGAGCCAAAGTTACAAAAGCCAGTCGGTTACCTAAATTCAATGATGTATACATTGTAGATTTTGTTTTTTCATTTCAAGGAAAAGACTACCAATGTGAAATTAAGAATTCCTACAACTTTAAAACTTCTGCTTCTTTTAAAGGAAAAAGTTTCCCTATTGCATATGAACGGAATAATCTGTCAAATGCTTTTATCTTAATCAAGCCAGAAGACTTTAAAGAATTTGAACAAGAGTTTCCTGATTCATTAAATTGGGTTAAGGAAGAACTCTTGAAATAATTTTTTTTTCGCCCATGTTGGTGTTGCAGCCGCGCCGTTGCATGGTGTTATCACCTGCAACTGAAGGGTG
>CAXUMK010000178.1:0-11407 GCA_964251885.1 uncultured Segetibacter sp.
CCGCATTTACAGCAGAACCGCCTTCCTGCAAAACTGCAAAACCGCCGTCGAGAGCTTGCTGCAGGCCTTTTAGATATGCCTGCTCCAGTTCAGCCGACATTTCTTCTTTTGTAATAGTACCGGCACCTCCATGTATAACAAGCGTAAGCTTTTGCATAAGTATTAACGACAGATGTAAGGTGGCGAAATTAGGCAAATAAACAGCTATGCCTGCAAGAATGATTTAACCGTTTTATAGCGCCCGGTTTGCATGTGATTTTATACTTCCCGTTTTATACGTTTCCCGCTAATGGGACAAGTAGTGCATTTGCCGGATATGGAACAAAATGTTTCAAGTGTGCGACGCAACGATGTAAAATAGTAGCAATAAAGCCCGGCTCATAAATGTATCGCACATTTTTATCCGGCTTTAAGCATAAAAAGAAGCAATTGTATCCCGGTATTACGGTAAATGTGAGCAGAGCGGTTTATTGTCAAAACTTTTCGGATTTCCAAATCTGAAAACGCAGAATGAATTCAAGCGCCCAGTTTCTCTTTTCAGTTACGGTACCATCGGGAAGAGTGTATTTGATATATGGCTGTATGTCTCTTGTATAGCGCAAACCTGCTGAAAGCCGACGCCATTTATATTCTGTTTGCAGAAGAAGGTAAGTATGAGACTTATACAGAAAAGAATCAGTATAGCTGTTTATTGGTACGATCTGGCTTGAAATGCTTTGGGTTGGTGACTGTGTACTCTTTGTAGTTACATCCTGCTCTGCAATTGCCCCATGAAACCAGCTATACATGCCGCCAATGCCCGCCGACCAGTTGCGCCGGATATAGTAATTGAAGCTGACAGGTATTTCGTTGTAAAATGTTTTTTTGAGGTGCAATGATGTGGTAGTAGTTGATGCTGCAAAGTAGTTTGCCTGTGTCTGGCGACTGTAAGAAAATTCTTTGACAAGCTGGGGCGCACCGTAACTAAACCCGCCCTGCAAAAACCACTGCATATCTTTTTCGAGCCTGAAATAAACAGCAGGTATATAATCAGAAAAAGCGCTTTTACTTCCTTTGTAACCATACGAAACAATCTTTTGTCCTGCAAGCGGCACTTGTTGCTGCACTTCGAGACCGGCGCTTATAAAATACTTTTTATTGCTGTTTGAAGGAGTTTTTAACGCTTCGGCTATGTCTTTCGTTTCTGAATTGCTTTTTGGTGCTGACGTATCTTTTAACTGAACAGTTAGTTTCTTCTGTTGAATGGATGTTGCGTTAGCTGCGGTGTCAGCTACTTCATTCTTTTGCCAAACGGGTAAAGGTTTAGCAGAACTATTCAGATTATTTTGTGATGAAGTAACTTCTTTCATTTCTTCAAATTCAGCTTTCCTTGTATGGGTTTGTTTGTTTGAAAAAGTATTGTTTCGTTTGATTCTATTATTATCAATAGCTAAATAAGTGTTTCTCTTACCCTGAATTAAAAGCTTCTTTCGCTGATTGTTTTTAGCTGAAAGGGGAGTAATGGAAGCTTTAGGAGTTGGCATATTTACTTCACTATTTTTCTGTTTCATTGAAGGATTTGTACCGCTCCTTTGCTGTTGGCTATTAGGTTTAACAGGAGCTTTTATTGCATTATTTGTATTTGTTTTTTGTTGCAGAATAGATGGTTTAGCTGCTGCAGCAACCTGTGCTTTCTCTTTTGAATTTATATGCTGAATCATCAACCAAAATCCAATTAGTAAAAAGATAAGTAAGGCAAGTGAAGTTTTATAATTTTTCAAAAATGCAAACGGCCTGCGTTTGTCATTTTCATCGAGAAGTTTTTTCATTTTCTGCCACGACTCATCTTCATGCAGCGACGATAAGTCCTTCATTTGCTGTTCAAAGGCTTCCTCGAAAGGTAATTTCTTATTCATATCTGTACCTCCTGTAGTCTAATCATTTGCTGTAAACTTTTTCTTGCCTCACTTAAATGCCACCTGCTTGTTCCTTCACTTATACTTAGCAACTGACCTATTTCTTTATGGCTGTATCCTTCCATTACATATAAGTTAAACACGGCCTGGGTAGCGGGTGGTAATTGCCTTACAAGATGCAGTAGCATTGACACTCCTATTTTATTAATTGCCTCAGCATCTATATGCACATCCACCGCTTCGTCCAGCTCTTTGTGTTGACCCGTTCGTGCTTTCTGCTTTACAAAGTCGAGACAGGTATTAATGACAATGGTACGAATCCAGGTGTACAGGGTTGCCTGTGCCGGATCGTACCGTTGTATATTTAGAAACACTTTTAAAAAACCTTTATTCAACACGTCCGCAGCATCGCTTTCGCTTTTGGTATATCGCATGCACAGCGACATTAAGGCACCGTAGTAGTTTCTGTACAACTGTTCCTGCGCTTTGCGGTGGCCTTTTCTGCAACCTGCGATAATATCGGTGTCTAACTGTTCGATTTTCTGTTAGTTTCGTCTCACTCTAAATGTAGAGCTAATGTTGTGTATTAGCGGTAAGGAATCGGCAGTAAACTTTCCGGAGAATGTTCCTTCATAAAACTGACCTGCTGTATTTGCATAGCTTGTAAAAGTAACATTGAAAGGCTGGGTTAATATAATATGTGTATAATTCTGACTTGATAAACTTTGAACAGGGAACGTGCCTGTTGCCGAAACGTTTTTGACAATTATACTTAAATTATCAGTACCGGGATATTTTTTCATACCGAAAATAGTAGTAGTTGCGGTTGTTCCCTGACTGATGGTATATACCAAAATCGAATCATTTACAGCACTGGTTAAGCTATAGATTATACCGTCAAGAGTATAGTTAACATATTGGGTAGAAGAGGTGCCGCATGCCGTAATATTTCCTGCATCGGTAACCGGAGCAACAACGGCTACAGTAGTGGAGGCGCTTTGTTGTTGCAAAGTTTGATCTACACCTATAACCGAGGTGGTGACAGGCGTGCCGATACAGGTAATAAATGTGGTAGTAAAATTTCCCAAAGCATCGGTGGCAACATAGCGTATGAAGTGTTGGAAATCAACAATGGCATAACCGTTTTTTACAGGTAAACCACTGCAATCGAGTAATGTTCCTTTTAAAGTTATGAATGAAGAATTACCACTCGCAACAGTTATAATTCCAAGATCGGTATTTTGGCTTATTGGGGAAAGATTTTGTGAATAAACGATATTACCGCAAGGATCAGAAACCTCGAGCAGAAGGTTTTTGTTAGCAGCTACAAGTCCTTTTACCTGACCCAATGAATCTGTATAACCATGTGCTAATCCACCTGAATCTACGACTCTTACCCGAACAGGTACATTTACAAGTGGCAAACCATTTGAATTGTGCAATGTGAAAGAAAGATAGACTGCGTCGTAGCGGAAATCACAATTCCAGTATGAAAAATGTTTAACATCTCCTACATAATTATTCCCTTGTTTTGTTGCCGTTCCTTCTTCTCTCCAAAGCCCTGTTTGTTCATCTACATACCATAAAGCAATCGTAGCAGGTGCAGAAGATAAGTAGGCGGAAGGGATGGGAGTTGTAAGCGATGCAACAGCGCCAGACTTTATTTGTAGTTTTTCTCCGGCTGCAGATTCCAATTCTACTGCCAGCATGCCAAAAGAAGACAAAGCAACTTTTTTTCCATTCTTATCGTAGCCTGCAAAAGAACCAGGAACTGTTTCGCCTATGTCACCTGCTGAGGGATCAATGTAAGAAGCATACACTTTCACATCACCAGCGTAATCTGCTCCTGAAGATGCCACAACCACACCGTTTGCCGGCAATGTTATTTTAGCGCTATTCGATAAGGTTGCGCTGCCGCCGGATGAAGCTGTTATTGTTCCGGCAAGGTTTCTTTTGATTAATTTAATTACAACCTGGTTGGCTCCCGAAGTTGCAGGAAATACACGGTAACCTTTAAAATATCCCGGCTTTTGTGCTGTAACTAAAGTCGCGTTTTTATCAAGAGCTGCATCATTGATTCTAAAAAAACCGGTTGCATTAGTGACCGTAGTTGTCGAACCAACTGTAATAGTAACTCCCGCTGCGGGCTGGTTGTTTTCGTCGACAACATTGCCCTGCAAACCTGCCTTAATAGGGTCAGGAGTAATAACCACAGGAACTCCTGTATCAGGGCCTCCAATAAAGCTTACATCTTTTTGACACTGAAAGAAAAAAACAGAAACTAAAAGCAGGCAAAGAGCCTTGTATATCTTATTCATAAACAGAATTTATGACAGCATATACTTGCAGACACTTAAATGAGTTGGGTAACGTTCAAAGTATTTTTCAAATAAATTGTTACTTATAGTGGCAGCGGCTTTGGCTGCAGTCACACTCTCCAATGCTCACACTTACTTAAAAAAGCATTATCCACATCAGCGCCTATGCCGGGGGCATCGGGGCAATCAAGAATAAATTTATTATAAGAAGCGCCACCGATAACAGGATCTTCGAGATGGCCGAGCAGGCAGGTATCGAGGTCGTAATATTGGATGTTTGTGTTTGCCCAGGCAAAGTGAAGATTTGCAGTAAGCGCAAAACGGCTTTCGAGCATACCACCTATCATACACGGAATGCCTGCTTCTGCAGCCACATCATGTATTTTTATTGCCTCTGCTATACCGCCTGATTTTGCCAGCTTTATGTTAATTGAGTCGCATGCTTTCGCGTGTATCAGCCTTCTTGCATCGTGACTGTTGTAGCAGCTTTCATCAGCCATTACGTGTACGGCAGCATTTTGACAAAGTTCCGGCAGATAATCATCGTACCATGTTCGCATCGGCTGCTCGCAAAACTCTATATCAAACTCATCCATTGCCTGCAAAGCAAACACTGCGTCTTCATATTCCCATCCCTGGTTGGCGTCAACGCGTATTTTTGTTGCGGGTTTCACTGCATTTCGTATGCGACCTATTTTTTCAACATCTTCATGAGCGTTTTTACCAATCTTCACTTTTAAAATAGTAGCTCCCTGCTCTTCAAATTGCTTCGCTTTTTCAACCATCTCGCCCCCCTTGCCAATGCCAATGGTTATATCGGTTTCGACCCTACGTTTTGTGCCTCCCAAAAATTGATATAAAGAAACATTGGCAGCTTTGGCAGCGATGTCGTATAAAGCCATGTCAAATGCGCTTTTAATGGTGGAGTTACGGGCAGCAAATGCATCTAATTCCTGCAATCGTGCCGGTATATTCAGTGGGTCTTTTCCCTTCCACAGCAAGGCAAAATCTTTTGCCATCACCAGGCAGGTTTCCTGTGTTTCACCTGTTATGTACTGAAATGCCGAGCATTCTCCCCCGCCCCAGATGCCTTCATCTGTATACACTTTTATAAAAACATTCTGTGCAGAATGCATCGTTCCCGTGGCTATAGCAAATGGCACCATCGGTATGCTGTATCGGTAGATATCTGTATAGATGATCTTCATAGCAGATGAATTTTGGATAACGGTAAAACTACGTCATTTAGTTATTTTGTATGCTCTCGCTTTTGACAGAGTGAGATACGTCAGGAGGTTATTTTCAGCAATGAACTTATGGCTTTTATTACGGCTAAAAATATACCTGCTTTATACTGCGCAAGGGATAAAAAGTGAAAACAATTTTTTTGAACCGGGCTGAATTGCTACTATTTTACATCGTTGCGTCGCACTCTTTTACTTTTCATTCTTTATTCGGCAAGGGGCTAATGAGCTAATGGGCTGATTTGCTAATGGGCTGATTTGCTAATGTGCTAATCTGTTGATATGCTATACTTCCCGTCCTAAAAGTGTTCCACTAATGGCACGAGCAGTGCATTGCCGGATATAGAATTTGTGAACAACACAACCTTATTACCTTAGTAACACAACATATCCGCCAAAAATAACTAACCTTATTACCTTATATCTTTCATTTCAGAGTCTTTTGATAATGATAAGGTAATAAGGTTTTTTCTTTCTCTTTTTTATCCGTTACTAAGGTAATAAGGTTTTTTTATGGCGGTATCTGTAATGCCTTTTGTAAGTTCTATGTCGAAGCGAGGTCTTCATATTAAAGCTGGTGTGTTAGGATGAGACCCTGCGCCGCTAGAATGCCATGGTCTCTTGTCCCTCTCACAAAGCTCTTGAAGGATACCCAGCAGGACGAGAGATTTCGCCCTTTCAGGGCTTCGATATCTTTTTTACCTTTTACCGCCGGCTACACCGGCGGCTATTGAGATTACTGCCTTTCAGGCTTTAAAACGCTATTAATATAAACTTATCTTCTACTAACTGGACTTTTAAATGTGTCATTGGCAGGTACGAAGCAATCACAATTGAAACATTGAGACATTGAGACATTAGGTCATTGAGTCATTGAGTTGCCAGTTGGTGGGGGATTGCTTGCCTGCTGCTAATGACGGGTAGAAAATTAACGACAATGTGGTAGATGAAATGTTTGGTTATGCAATGCCGTACCGCTCCTTCTCCGCGAGGAGAAGGAGACGGAGGATGAGGTCTTGCCGAACAGCGAACAAACCGTACAAGGCTGCTAATGACGGGTAGAAAATTAACGACGATGTGGTAGATAAAATGTTAGGTTATGCAATGCTGTACCGCTCCTTCTCCGCGAGGAGAAGGAGACGGAGGATGAGATCTTGCCGAACAACGAACAAACCGTACAAGTGTGCGACGCAACGATGTAAAATAGTAGTAATGCAGCCGGCTCCATACAATATATTGCACATTTTTATACGGCTTTGAGTATAACTATTATTTGTATAGAGCTCAGGCTATTTCAACACTTGCTTTACCTTCACTCGAAATCTACTGTTATGAATTCACGCCGTGACTTTCTGCAAAAAATGGCCGCTGCTACTGTACTGGTTCCTTTTTTACCTGGTTGCGCCTCCGCCGCTACAAATGATTATAAAGGACCTGTGCTGCGGGTAGCCATATTGGGACTGGGCAGTTATGGAACAAGGGTAGCCGAGGCTATGAAAACCTGTAAGAAAGCAAAGTTAGCCGGGGTTATCAGTGGCACGCCTTCTAAAATAAAAGACTGGCAGAGCAAGTACAACATTGCTGAAAAGAACTGTTACAACTACGAAAATTTTGACCGCATAAAAGACAATCCGGATATTGACGCGGTATATGTTATTACCCCAAACGCACTGCATCACGATCATGTAATACGGGTTGCCAAAGCTGGTAAGCATGTGATCTGTGAAAAACCTATGTCGGTAAATGCTAAAGACGGACAGGAGATGGTGGATGCCTGTAAAAATGCAAACGTACAATTGCTGGTTGGATACAGGATGCATTTTGAGCCACATACACTTGAGATCATTAGGATGCGCAAAGCAGGTGAATTAGGGAAAATTATGTTTTTCCAGGGACTGTCGGGTTTTACAATAGGAGACCCAGGTCAATGGCGGCTTAACAGGCAACTGTCTGGTGGCGGATCAATGATGGACATTGGTATTTACTCGATCAATGGTTCGCGTTATATGGTAGGCGAAGATCCCATTTGGGTCACTGCCGAAGAAACGAAAACCGACCACGTGAAATTTAAAGAAGGGGTTGATGAAACGATCCAGTTTCAGTTAGGCTTTCCCGGAGGAGCAGTAGCCTCCTGCCTGTCAACCTACAGTATGAATAACCTCGATCGCTTTTTCCTGAACGGGCAAAACGGATTTGCCGAACTCGATCCGGCAACAGGCTATGGACCCATAAGAGGCCGCACCAATAAAGGTGCATTAAAGCAGCCGGATGTAACCCATCAAACAGTACAAATGGATGAAATGGCCGGCATCATTCTCGAAGGCAAACAAGCCGTTGTGCCGGTAGATGGCTCAGAAGCGGTGAAAGATTTAAAAATTATTGACGCAATATATCTGGCAGTCAGCACAGGTAAAAGGGTCGATTTGAAATTGTAACCCGAACACCCCCGCCCTAAAGGGAGCTAAAACCTGCCCCCGACCTGAAGGACGGGGCAATGAATAGCGTAGTTAACCCACGCCCTTAAAGGGAGAACCCCAGCCCTAAGAGAGTTAAGATTAATGCTGCTCTGCTTCAACATTCTCGTTTCCTGCATATTTTTAAGTCCCCCTCTATAGGCAATTTAGGGACCTGTATTTCCTCATATTCTTTTTGCATTGTCTCCTTCACAGAATCATTTTTGGTTTCACGAGCATTCTTCAAGTCCCCCTTCGGGGGATTTAGGGGGCTGTAGTGAAATAGCCCTATCACCTGGGTTTTTTACCGTAAGAAATAGAGTGAAAGAACGATTGAATGCCCTTATTATGTTTTGCACTTTTACATCAGGAAAGCGCTAAAAACCTAATCAATTCAAAACAAACAAAAATTAAAAAAATGAAAAAGTTTATCTCAGTATTGCTAAGTGGAATTATTATTACGCTTGCAATCAAAAACAACGCATGGGCACAGTCTCATGACAAAGGGTTGGCATTTACGACTATCAAAGACGTACCAGCTTTGATCTCTTATGTGAATGAAAACAATGAAGCTGATAAAACTGCAGGCTCGGACAGCGGCACCGAAAAGGCAACTAAAACGGATCTGAAAGCTGCAAAAGCAAATCTGAAAGCTTTAAAAGCAAATTTCAGAGCTGCCACAGATTTCAAAAAAGAGTTTAAAGATGTACCTGATGCAACCTGGAAAGAAGAAGAAAATGCAATAGTCGCATCATTCATCAGGGACAATGTTAAGACCCTGGTGGTGTACAATAAATCCGGAAACTACATACATTCTTTATCCTTTTATAATGAAAGTAATATGCCTAAGGATGTTAAGGAAATCATTACCCGCAATTATCCAAATGATGACATTTTAATGTCAGCAGAAATACATGAAGAAGGCCTTATTTTTCATATTGTAAAACTGGAGAATAAAACAGGCTTTAAACAGGTAGGCGTATACAATGGCGAAACCAACCTTATTGATGAGATTAAGAAAAACAGGTAGAAAAAGCAATGCACCCGATAAAAGCAATGCACCCGATCGTAAAGAGGCTGTCATTATTGGCAGCCTCTTTTATTGCTCAATTGCTCAATTGCTCAATGGCTCAATTGCTCAATGGCTTAATGACTCAATTGCTCAATTGCTCAATGGCTCAATGACTCAATTGCTCAATGACTCAATGGCTCAATGGCTCAATGACTCAATGGCTCAATAGCTCAATGACTCAATGGCTCAATAGCTAATGGCTCAATGACCCAATGACTTAATGACTTAATGACTCAATGGCTAAATTACTTAATGACACGATGCCTTAAGGACTAAATGCCTCAATCCAATGACTCAATGACTCAATCACAAAATCACCAAATCACAAAATCACCCAATGCCCCAATGACCTAATGACTCAATGACTTTCCCTCCCACCGGTTATCGGCTTTATTAATATCGGGCATGTAGGTGCTGCCTAATGTAATGCTTGTAACACTTTTATCGGCTGTGAATGTAATTGTTGTGCTGGTGTTTCCTTTTTCCCATACACCTATGCTTTTGTGCTCCTTCATAATTGTATTGTCTTCTAATGTTATGTTCATATCTACAGGCACTGGTTTCGTTCCTTTTAATGTAACCGTCACCTCGTATTTGTTTCCTTTCTTTTTCACATTGCTGATGGCTACATCCGGAGCGCCATCATCGAAGAACCAACGTTTCCAGAACCAGTTTAAGTTTTTGCCCGAACCTGTATTCATGCAATTGAAAAAGTCATAAGGCATAGGGTGTTTGCCATGCCATTGCTGAATATAATAGTGAAGCGCTTTGGTAAACAAGTCGTCGCCGAGGTAATCTTTTATATACAAGTATCCTAACCCTGGCTTTACATAAGAGTCTAAGAAAAAAGGCGCTCCGTACAGTTGCGTGGAGAGCGTTGTTATTGGAAGGTCTATCTCTTTTCCGGCGTTGTTTTCATAAGCTGATATTCCGTAATTGTCTACAATAGTGGTGTCAATCATCGGGGAGATGATCCATTCGCCAATGGTTGCCCAGCCTTCATCCATCCAGCCATATTTTGTTTCATTTATGCCCATATAAAAAGGAAACATAGTATGAAAGATTTCATGGTCGGTAAGCGTGATCGCATCAAAACTGTTTTGCGACGGATTATCGTTTACCATCATCGGGTATTCCATCTGGTCAAGACCATCAAACACAGTTTCATGCGGATATGGATAAGGCCACGCGGGGAAAGAATAACTGATAGCCTTTACCGTCTGGCGGTTGTAGTTGATAACATCAAAATAGTCGGTGTGCTTTGGATTAAAGACAGCATCCGATCTTGTTCGTCTTTGCGTAACCGGGTCAACTACAAGGCTCGAAGATTTCCATAAGTAATGGTTACTGGTGGCAAAGACAAAATCGGTCACATTATTCGCTTCAAACTGCCAGGTATTAAATGCATTGTCGGCAGTAATGTTACCGGTAAAAAGATCGGTAGAATCTATAATTGTTGTGATAGAATCAGACGCTTCAGCCTGTTGTATCAGTTTGCAATATTTACCGGTAAAAACTTCATTACAATTTTTTAGGTCACCTGTTGCCCATACAACAAAATCTTTCGGAACGGTCACCGCTGCTTTAAAATTGCAGAAGTCGTTATAAAATTCCTGCGTGCCCACATATTGGTTTCTGTTCCATCCATCCACGTCATCATAAACCGCTATCCTCGGAAAGAAGTAGGCAATAAAAGCGGCGTTTTCTTCTACCTGGCCGGTTCTTATGCCAGGTCCTTTATTCAGTTTATAATGAAACCCAACGTTGAACACAATGCTTTGATGAGGAAGTAATGGCGGGATAGTCACTCTCATATTCGTGCCATCGATAGAGTAAGTAATGACCGGGCTACTTTTTACACTAAGGCTGTCTACGGTCATTCCATCGCCTATATCTTCTGCAGGTATTTCCATTTGCCGCTCAGCGCCTTTTTTAAAAATGTTGGGATACAGTTTGAAAACGATTTCATAAAGGGTGTCAGGACTGTTATTGATGTAAGTAATGGTTTCAGAACCTGTGACCAGCAACGATGCCGGATCGAAACGAACAGCAATATTGTAATCTGCCGTGTTTTGCCAGTAGTTCTTTCCCGGCTTTCCGTCTTGGGTACGCGTTTGTCTTTGGTAAAGACTTTGAATGTTTCCGGGAACAGGCAGTTCCTGTGCGAAAGATTTAAACGTAATTAATAATAAAACTGCAGCTATGCATTTACAAACATTTTTCATCTATTAAAGAGGTTGTAATTATAAACGGATTTTTGTTTTAACTGCTGCCATTTTCGTACCGCCTTAGCTATGTTAAAAAACAAGCTATACTGCGAAAGGTATAAAAAGATGAGTAGAACTTTTTTGAGCCGGACTGCATTACTATTATGAGTCATCGTTGCGTCGCACTCGTGTACTTTTCATTCTTTATTCGACAAGCC
>CAXUMK010000179.1:0-11391 GCA_964251885.1 uncultured Segetibacter sp.
TATGAGCCGGGCTGTATTGCTACTATGAGTCATCGTTGCGTCGCACACTTGTACTGAAGGTACTTGCTTCGGCAAAAGATAGCCGTCATTGCGACTCTTATACGCTTTGTTCAATTTTCTGCAAGCACAATGTCCCTACCTGAAATATAACAGCAATGTTAGTCATTTGCTTCATCTTTCAATAAAAATTCTCCTTTTGTAAGCCACGAAAAACCAAATGCTGATAAAGAAATCGTTTCTAAAAGAACGGTCAATTTATACTTTCCCAAAACAGCGTGTATTGAAGGAAGTTGATATAGACCGATGAATGTAATTGCGATAAGTATGGTATAACCGCAAATTCTGTATATCTTATTACGTATTATTTTTTGGGGCGTCATTAACCCGTTTGATTTTGTAAATAAAAAAATACTCATAAGGGCAAGCGTTATGAAAAACAAAGCGGCTGTAACGCTGTGAGTGATATCTGACAGATCGCTGCAGTCATGGAGATTGACATCGCATGAATAGTAAAGCTTAGAAAGATGTGTTGGAAAAAAAGCCGTCGCCACAGCAAAAAAGCCGGCTGCTATACTTGAAATTCTGTCCCAAACCGTATATCCTTTGTAGGAGAAAAGAAATATTGCAACGCCACAAAGCGTACCTACAAAAAAATTGCCCATTACAGAATAATAGTATTGACTGATAGAAGGCAGAATGGTTCTGCAGCCGCTAAAAACCAAAGAGCCAACAACAGAAACAAACGGCAGTGCAATGCCTAATATTCCAACAAGTTTTCTTAGCGACAGGTAAGATATAATCAGAGGCTGACTGTCATCATCATTTGGGTTACTCGCGTTCATGTTTTTAAATTAAACTTTAGAATTTGTTTTTAAAAGCCTTCTTTTAAGCCATATTTTATTGATCAGTAAAACGCTCATCACTATCACCAAACCAAAAAATTCTCTTGTCTCTTCTATCCACGGTTTGGTTGCTTTCATCGTTTCGGCTATGTTTTCTGCACCGTGCTGTGTTGCCCAGTTTAAAACGCCTGACTTATCTAAAAAAAGATATACAGCATACGCAGAGTAAGCAATAAACCCGATTGTGTATAGCATCGGGTTATACTTATTCTGAATTGCCTGATAACATAAATAAGCTGCAAATAAATAAATCGGCATCCATACATAAGGATCGGGATCGTTGTATTGTAAGGCTGCAAAAATTATAAAAATGACAATAAAAACAATATTAAATATCTTCATAACAAAGGTTTTAAAAGTGTGCTGTGCGATGTTACTTCAATGCTGGCTTATTCGAAAATTTTTATGACAAGTGCATGCGGGAATAGAAAAACATTTGCTTTTCTCTCTTTAGGGCCGGGGCTTCTTATACTTTTTACCTGACGCATTTATAATGTGTTGAATGATGAATAAAGCGTACAATTCACTATGCAGCTTAACGGGCACCCAAGCAAATGAAGGGATTGCTTCGTCGTTCCTCCTCGCAATGACGGCTCTCTTTTGCTGAAATAAGTACCTTCAGAGGAAGTGTGCGACGCAACGATGTAAAATAGTAGCAATATTGCCGGCTCCATAAAAAAAATCATTGCGAATTTTATACGGCGGTAAGTACAACCACAAAGATTTGCCAAAGTGATTACAGAAATTCTGCACAGAATAATATAAGAGTCCTATTTTCATGCAAAGAAATAAAAATAACGATCTATATGAAATCAGCAACGCGCCTTTCTCTGTCTGCAATGATGTTTCTCGAGTTCTTTATCTGGGGATCGTGGTTTGTAACTATGGGCACTTTCCTGAGTAAAGGCCTGCTGGCGACCGATGTGCAAAACGGGCTGGCTTACGGAACACAATCGCTGGGCGCTATCATTGCTCCGTTTATTGTCGGGTTAATTGCTGATAAATTTTTTGCTGCGCAGCGTATTCTGGGCGTGCTTCATATTGCGGGTGCCGTACTCATGTACCTGCTTGCTCAGCAGACTCACTTCGATGGCTTTTACCCGCTGATTCTGTCTTATATGATTTTGTATATGCCAACGCTGGCATTGGTAAACTCAGTAGCTTTCAGGCAGTTGACCGATTCTGAAAAACAGTTTGCAACATTGCGTGTATGGGGAACAATCGGATGGATCGTAGCTGGCCTAATCATAGCAGCCTTATCGTGGGAAGCAAAGAATACCTTAGCCAACACTTTTACCATGGCTGCCATCGCTTCTTTGGCATTAGGCATTTTTAGTTTCTTTCTTCCCAATACACCGCCTGCTTCTAAAGGCAAGAAGGTGACGTTTGCAGATATTATTGGCCTTGATGCCCTAAAGCTTCTTAAAGACAAAAGCTTTCTGGTCTTTTTTCTCGGCTCTTTATTCATCTGTATTCCGCTTGCATTTTACTACCAGGAAGCCAATGTTTTTCTTAATGAAGTCAAGCTTGCTGATGCTGCCGGTAAAATGACCCTGGGTCAGGTAAGTGAATTTCTTTTCCTGGCGGCAATGCCTCTTTTTTTCCGCCGCTTTGGTATTAAAACAATGCTGCTAATAGCTATGGCTGCCTGGGGACTTCGTTATGTTTGTTTTGCTTATGGCGACGCCGGTAGTCTTGCTTCACTACTGTACTTAGGAATCATTCTGCATGGAGTATGCTATGATTTCTTCTTTGTGACCGGACAAATTTATACTGATAAAAGAGCAGGTGAAGGAACCAAATCTGCCGCTCAGGGCATGATCACACTTGCAACCTATGGCTTCGGAATGTTAATTGGTTTTGCCGTTGCCGGAAAAGTTACCGATGCTTATAAAACAGCCGGTGGGCACGACTGGCAACATATCTGGTTAATTCCTTCCGGTATTGCCGCTTTCGTCTTTATTTTATTCCTTCTTTTCTTTAAAGATAACAGCCGCACTACTGTAAAAGAAGAACCGGTTGTGATGGTGTAAAAGCCAAACCCCCCGGGTTTGGGCTTTCCATTTCTACCATAGCTTTTATAACCCCATTTTCGGGTTTTAGCCAGTTTGCAAATTCATCTTTTACCTGGTTAAAACTCACGCGGTGAGTAATGTAATTGGCGGGGCTTACAAGACCTTTTTTTATGGAAGAAATGACGTGTTCAAAATCGGCTTTCACCGCATTTCTGCTGCTCATAAGAGTGGCTTCTCTTTTATGAAACTCGGGGTGACTAAAGCAGATGTCTCCTTTTTGCAAACCTATGAGCACATATCTTGCTCCGTGCGCCATATATTGAAAAGCATTGTTGATGGCTTTTAAACTGCCGGTTGCATCTATCACCACTGCAGGCATATCACCATTTGTTATTTGATTAAGCTGCTCTGTCACATCAGGCGAAAGGGCGTTGATGGTATGTTCTACCCGTAGCTTGTCTTTACAAAACTGCAGCCTTTTTTCGTTGATGTCTATAGCAATTACCCTTCCGCCGGCAATGCGTGCAAACTCCATTGTTCCTAAGCCGATTGGCCCGGCGCCTATTACCAGCACAAATTCGCCTTGCTTAACATCTGCCCTGAATATGCCATGTGCGCCAATTGCCAAAGGCTCTACCAGTGCAAGCTCATCGAAGCTCAACCCTTGCCCGTGTATCAACGTGTGCGATGGAACAGATAAATACTCAGTCATGCCTCCGTCTATGTGAACTCCGCTTACTTTAATTTGGGTGCAGCAATTCGGCTTTCCCGAGCGGCAGGCGATGCATTTGCCGCAATTAAAGTAAGGAGTAAAAGTAACCGCTTCGCCCTTTTCAAATCCCGGTGCGTCATCAAAGTCAACCAGTTCGCCTGCTAATTCATGACCCAGGATTCGTGGATAACTAAAGAAAGGCTGTGTTCCCTCAAACGCATGAATGTCGGTACCGCAGATGCCTATCCGCTTTATTTTTATGATCGCATTGCCCCTGGTCAAAAGAGGTTTTTCGGCAGTGCTGTATTCAAACTCACCGGGAGTTGTACAAACCAACGTTTTCATTTATCAAAGGTTTACTCAACAGTTATTATCAAAGTTTATAAAAGTCAATGGCATTTTCACCAAATATCTTCGCCTGTTCTTCGTGGCTGAAAGAAGAAAAATATGCTGTAACAATCTGCAGCATGTTTTTATAAGAAGCAGCTACAAGGCAAACCGGCCAGTCTGAACCAAACATGATACGGTCGGTTCCAAAGGCTTGTACAACCGCATCGAGATACGGCGTAAAATCTTCCTTTTTCCAGCTTTTCCAATCTGCTTCTGTTACCATTCCCGAGATTTTACAGTATGCATTATCACATTCACCTATCGAAAAAATGTCTTTCTTCCAGTCATCCACCTTTTTGTCTTTTATGTTTGGCTTTGCAATATGATCTATTACAAAACGCTGGTTGGGAAAGGCTTTTACAAATTCACACGCATACTTCAACTGGTCAGGGAAAATAAGAATATCATAAGTAAAATCATATTTATTCAATAACTCTACTCCTCTTATAAATGACGGCCGTAACATAAAATCACGCTGTGGCTCTCCCTGCAATACATGCCTGAAGCCTTTCATTTTTTCAAATCCACTGTAATATGCAAGCCGTTCCTGTATATTTTCTGCCTGCAGATCAACCCATCCTACCACGCCTTTTATAAAATCGTACTTATCTGCATTGGCTAACTGAAAAGCATTTTCTTCTTCTGACTGATCCGATTGTATGATGACACAGCCATCTATTCCATTTTCTTTCAACACCGGCCACAGGTCTTCGGGCAAAAAGTCTCGTTGAATAACAGACATGTCTTCATTTATCCAACTGTCTCTTACACGATCAAACTTCCAGAAATGCTGGTGTGAATCTATTCTCATAGTATTTTTTTTGGTAGCCATCATTTGATTTCCATAGCATCATCCGTTGCGTCGCACACTTTTACAGCAAACCTATATTCAGCTTTCTTCGTCATCCCATTTCTACTAAAAAGGCGAACGAGGACACGCATTGTTTTTATAATAAAATTTTACCCAAATAATTTTTAGCATTAAAAATTACTTCCCTCTCAACAAGCAAAACATGGAAAAGCCCCTTTAGGGGTTTGGGGTAAAAGCCCCTTCAGGGGTTTGGGGCATCTTCTCTAATCAGGCCTTTCGCTTTCATAGCCTTCCAAAAGTCTGCAGGAATTTGTTTATAAGCCAGGTCAATATTTTCTTTCACCTGTGCTGGCGTTATGGTACTTAGTGCAACGCTTGTCACCCCAGGAACGTGTAGAGAAAACCCGACACAAGCTTCCGCAGGTGTTATGTTGTATTCTTTGCAAATTTTAAAAAACTCTTCGCGCCATGTAAACAACGCCTTATTTTCTTCCTTGCGACGATCCATGTACTTATAATCATAATAATCACCGCCAATTAAAAAACCAGAATGAAAGACAGCCGCATTTATGATTTGGATATTTTTCGCTTTTAAAGTCCCCATAAATTCAATCAGATCTTTCGGATGTCTTTGGATGGTCATACTGTTTGCGATCATTACCCAGTCCAAATCTACATCCTTACATATCTTTTCTATTACTTTCCAGTTTTTTGCTCCAACGCCTACAGCCAGTACTTTCCCCTGTTTTTTTAAATCAAACAATGCTTTGTATGCTTCCAGAATGTCGCTGTATAATTTCTTTTCCTCCGCTTCATCTTTTGCCGTAGCAAGATATTCATCCGGGTCGTGTACAGAAACCAGTTGCGGAATATAAGTACCGAGCAATTCATTTCCCTGGCTGAAACATTCGAGCATACCTTCATAACTGATACGCTGTACTGCATCGTGCTTAATTCCTTTCCATACTCCCGGTTCAAAAGTGGGTTCAGGCGTTTTTAACTCACACCGCACCCACGCAAGTTTATTGCTGATGATTACGTCTTCCTGTTTTACATTTAATTGTCGCAGGCAATTGCCTAAAGACTCAAGTGCAAGGCCGGCTCCGTATTTTCCGGCAGAGTCAAAAACCATCGGCCCATTCACGCAACGAAGATATTCTTTGACGATTTCGCATTTTACAGTCTCCTCTAAAGCAACAAATAAATTGCCCAATCCACTGGTACCAAAAATAACGGGAGGCATTTGTAATCCTGCTAATGCAGAACCGGTCTTTGTCATAAGTCTTTTTATAATAAAAAATGAATTGATCGTTTCAGGTTATACTTCCAGCCTTATCAGTTTTCCGCAAACGGAACAGGTTCCCGAAAAAACGGGACAAGAGATGCATTGTGAAATGGAATTGTGAACAAAACATAACCTTATTACCTTAGTAACACAACATAGCTGCCCAAAATAACTAACCTTATTACCTTATATCTCCCATTTTAAAGTCTTCTGATAGTGCTTTATAAACGCATCGTATTCTTCTGCAAACGTTACTTTTTTATGATGTTCAGCTTGATTAAGTATGTATTTGCAAACTGTTAATGATAAGGTAATACCGTTTTTTCTTTCTCTTTTCTATCCGTTACTAAGGTAATAAGATTTTTATGCCAGTATCTGTAACGCATTGCTTATGCTGCTTAGATGAAGTCATACAAACACTTTCTGATATTGCTGTTATTAAGACATTAGTGCTTTTTGAAAAAAGCCCAATAAAGCTATACAAGTACAAGTGTGCGACGCAACGATGTAAAATAGTAGCAATACAGCCCGGCTAATAAAATGTATTGCACTTTTTTTACGAGTTTAAGTTTAATGCATAAAGCTGAATATTGTAATAGAAATACAAACGCATGCTGCAGAAATTTTCTCAGGCTAAAGTATTCGCTAAGACTGTATTTCAAAAATGTTTTTCCAGGCAGTTATGATGCAACCAGAATGAGCCGTAATCATACAGCGTAAATATTTTTTGCAATAAGCCTAAGTAATCCTTTTAAAAATATAATTTTAGCCACAATTATCTTAGTTGATATGACAAAACTATTTTCGCTTATACTCTTTCTTTGTTGTTATCAACCATTTCTGCTCAATGCGCAGTTTACCGCTGAGCCTGATAGTATTGCCCTAAATAAATCCAATACTGTAAAAAAAGAAATGCGATATGACATTGGAGACGGCAAAACGTTGGTGTACGAAAAACCTAGAAATTTTGGTTTCATTCTCGATCTTCCTAAAGATGCTGCGGGTATCGCTTCGACCACAGTAAGCAAAAAAAGCATCAAGCCTTTATTGCTTGTTGCCGGAACAACAACACTGCTGTTTTTTGAAGACCAGAATATTGCCGACGGTGTCCGCAACTTCGCACATGACATTCATTTAAACGCAAACGAGAGAAACAAAAACCTGCTAAATTTTAAAATGGGTTCTAAGAATGTAAGCCTGCTGCGTCTTCCTTCTAATTTGAATACTGCTTTTTACCAGTTAGGACAAGGGTTCCCCAGTTTGTTAATAGGTGCAGGATTGTACACCTATGGAAAAATACACAACGACTACCGGGCTTTAAGTACTGCAAGCCAGTTGGCAGAAGCTTTTATACTGATGGGCGTAAGCACGCAGATAGTAAAAAGGATAACAGGAAGACAAAGCCCAAGCGAAACGAACACACCGGGAGGAAACTGGCATTTTTTCCCTTCTTTTTCCCAGTTTCAAAATCATACTCCGAATTATGATGCTTTTCCTTCTGGCCATCTGGCAACGTTAATGTCGTCTGTAACCATTTTTTCTGATAATTATCCTGAGAAAAAATGGATTAGACCAGTGGGATATTCTCTTACCGGCCTGGTCGCTTTATCTATGATAAATAACAGGGTTCACTGGGCCAGTGATTATCCCCTCGCAATAGCAATGGGATATTTGTGTGCAAGACAGGTGGTAAAAAGAAACAGAAGAATAGAAAGCGGAGCAGCATCTGCAAAAAAAAGAGGACAGCTAAACTACACCTTCAATTATCTGAACCGTGCTTTTATGCCCGGCGTTGTGTATAAATTCTAATTAGTCTGTTTGCTAACTGCAAGTACTATTTACAGCCGTTGTTTTACCAATAGAAATTTTTCTTCTTTAACTGGTTTATTTCTCCTAAGCGCATGGCATACTTTTTTTGATAGTTCTTATTAAAATAATGACAATGAAAAAAATAACTTTGCCGGTTTGCCTTATGGCATTCCTTGCCTTCGGAACAGGTTGCGGCAGCAATCAAAGCAGTGACAGCACTGCGAGTACTGACAGCAGTACATCAACCATGTCGACTGATAAAAAAGCCGATACATCTTCTGCAACTTCATCGTCAACAACATCAACCAGGGATACAAGTATGGCTGATGACCGCAAGTTTGTAACGGAAGCAGCAAGTGGTGGTTTGATGGAAGTGGAGCTTGGTAAAATAGCCCAAACAAATGCCTCTTCACCCAAAGTGAAAGAATTTGGTAAAATGATGGTAACCGATCACACCAAAGCAAACACAGAACTTAAAGCTGTTGCTAAAACAAAAAATGTTACCATTGCTCCTGCACCACTGGAAAAAGAGCAAAAACACATTGATGAACTGAAGGCTAAAAAAGGAGCTGATTTTGACAAAGCTTATGTAGACATGATGGTAGACGACCACAAAGAAGACATCAGCAAATTTCAGGATGAAGCAAACAAAGGAAACGATGCAGACGTAAAAGCCTTCGCCACAAAAACTTTACCTGTATTGAACAAACACCTTGAGCATATAACAGCAATACAGAGTGCAATGAAGAAGTAATTCACTTTTGAATGAACTAAGAAAAGAGGATGTTTAAAATGCATCCTCTTTTTTTATAGGTGTACACAATATCATTAACTTAAGTTTTTTTTGGAGCGAACATTTGTTCTTTATTCTGCTCCGGTTGTGTCACTCCCTTGTACCGCATCTTTTCATAGCAGCTCATACACCCTGCATTATCTGTACAATATTCTTAAGTTAATGACATTGGTGTAAACAGATAACTAACTCTCATTGATAAAAATTTTTGGCTCTGGCGTAAAAAGTGTTTTAATTAAAAAATTTGTAGCTTGTGACCTGTTACTAATAAAATTTATTGACTCATTCTAAAAAAAAAACGATGGATACTTCAAAAATGATTAAAGCTTACTGTTTGAAAACCAAAGAAAAAAATGTTCCTATGCACGAGGCTGTCATTACCAAAACAGCCAAAGGCGGATACATGGCTGGTGGTCATGATGGCAAAGGCAATAAAATGGCAGCTATTTTAAGTGAAGCAAAAGCTTTGCAGGCGATTGAAGATGGCGTTGCTAAAAAAGGTTTTTAATTAGAGCCTTGTACATGAGATGACCCCGCCATTGGTGGGGTTTTTACTTTTACAGTGCCTGAGGTATAAACATAAAGATTAACTGGTTTAAAAATTGCAGGAGCAGTTCAAGAATAAATTTTAAAACTCTTTTTATCATCATTAAAAAAACAATTATGAAGATTAAACTGACATTGATTGCTTTAGCTGTATTATTATCAGCAAAATCATTTGCTCAATCTGCTAACGCCAATCCTTCTTTAAGCATCGGTCTTGAAGTAGGCATTCCGGCCTCAAAAGGCTTTTCTGATTATTCAAGTGTCGGCATTGGCGGTAGCGCTAAGTTGGCTATTCCCGTTGTAACAAATGGAGCAGTTACACTTTCTGCAGGTTATATTAGTTTTTCAGGTAAAACGTTTTCCGGCGTTAAATTTCCTGCATTCAATACAATACCATTCAAAGCCGGCTTTCGTTACCGCTTTCCCAGTAACTTATACATAGAACCACAGTTAGGTATAACAAGCGCTAAATTTAAAGGTGGAAGCAGTGAAACTTCTTTTACTTATGCGATCAATCTTGGTTATATAATCAATAACATGATAGATTTATCGGCACGTTATGAAGCATTGACAAAAGGCGGTACTACTTCTTTCATTGGTTTAAGAGGAGCATTTAATATTCCTTTATAAAAAATAAATGACTGTTTTAAAAGAGGTTGTCTCCATAAGAGGCAGCCTCTTTTGACTCGTGCCCTTACCATCGCTTGCCTCAAAGGCCTGCGTTCATTATAATTCCAATGGTTCTGTTAATTTCATGCCGATTTTTATCTTTTTTTAATATAAAGTAGTATTATTGATTTTATTTTAATTATTTTTTAATATTCTAAAAACTATCAGTATCATGAAAAAAATTTCACTCCTAATAATTGCATTGTTTGCATTACTTACAACAAGGTGTTTAGCCCAGCAGGAACTAAGCACCGGCGTTCATTTTGGTATTAAAGCAGGTATTAACGTTGCAAATGTAACATTAAGAGCAGCGGACTTTCCTTTACACCAAGCTCTCTTATTGGTGCTACGGCCGGTTTTTTCGCAACCATACCTGCCGGTTCAGGTTTCGCCGTTCAGCCCGAATTGCAGTATTCAATGCTTGGATTTAAAGTCACAAGTGGAGGTATTACCGGTACAGCGCACTATGATTATTTGGTGATACCAGTGTTAGCAAAGTACACTTTCGAAACTTCTGGCTTTGGCGCTTATTTAGGTCCTCAAATTGGTTTTTTACTTTCAGCTAAAGAAAAGTCAGAAGGACAAACAGAAGATGTTAAGGACGGACTTAAGAGCACTGATGTTGCAGGTATAATCGGGGTAGAATATACTTTTCCTATTGGGTTTAATCTCTCAGCACGCTATCAGTTAGGGCTATCTAACATTGCAAAAGATACAAATGGTGACGGAACTGCTAAGAACCATGCTATCACTTTCACTATCGGCTACAGGTTCAAATAATAAAATTCCCATTTTAATCAGAGAAAAAGAAAGACAATTGTCTTTCTTTTTTTATGGCTGTTAATCTTTACTTAATTAATTGGCGTGCTATTCGGCGTTATCATTCACATCCTGTTTATACATTATTTTCTACAGATACTTCTGCTTGAAAACGTTTAATCTTAATTCATATACTTAACTGCATCATAAGCAGAATAAAAGTTATTTGGCATGGTTCTTTACATGTGGGTAGAATTATAACTTAAGAAAAACACACACATTATGAAAAGAATCAAAATTTTATTGGCAGGATTGTCAGTAGTGGTGGCAACAAGTACATTCGCGCAGCAAACGCCTGCAAGAAGAGGATTATCAATTAGTATAGGACCAGAGTTTGCAGCGCCATTAGGTAACTTTAGAAATGGTTATACAGTTGCTGAAGGCAGTAATTCAGGGTACAAGCTTGGATTTGGGGGAAGTGCAAAATTAAACATTCCTGTAGCGACAAATGTTGATGTTTCAATTTCAGCAGGCTATATGGGATTTTCACAAAAAGCTTCTATTGATAATCTTAACTCAATTTCTATCAATAAAGGATCTTACACTTTTATTCCTTTTAAAGGTGGAATACGTTTTCGTGCAAACGGAGGTTTTTATGTAGAGCCACAGGCAGGTTACACGCAAACTAAACTATCGAACA
>CAXUMK010000180.1:0-11361 GCA_964251885.1 uncultured Segetibacter sp.
GCATTGGCGCCGGAAATAAGACCTGCAATGTTTCCCGAAAGATCTAATAATCCGTTGAAGTATAACCCACTGGCGTTTTTAGGTGCATTGGCTAATTGGTTATAATTAAAATTGTAGTTAGAACCAATAATAAATTGCTGTTGTACCGACCGCTGAAGAATAGGGTTGTATTGAATATACCTTTTAAAGGAATCGGTTATGTTAAGAGGCTGAACGTAGTTAACAGATACGAGATTAAAAGTATGTTCTTTGCGGGCACTTTCCTTCCAGATATATCCAAACTGGCCTCTAAACGAGTTAAGTGTATATAACTTCTGCCTTTGCAGAATGTCGTAACCAAATTGAATATTAGTTCTCGGCACAAATGCACTTTCTGTTCCCAAGTGAAAAAACGGAATTAAAAACCTCGGAAAAGTAAGATTAGTTTCCGCTCCGTATCGCAAGGTATTATAACCGCTAAACTGTCCGCTAATTTGAACTTCTGTACCAAAATAAGCGCTTACCGTCAACAATTCTGCTCCCCTAAAAGCATTTCTGTTTCTCCACCTTATCGTTAAATCGCCACCATTCACATTATTAGATTTAGAAAGACCACCTATCTCGGCGCTTAAAGACTTCTTTGGTAAAGGAGTAAGGTAGTAGTAGGTATTGAGTTTAAAAGAATCGCGTATCTCTTCAAACCGGTTTTTAACGAATTTAAAAGTGCCTAAGTTAATAAGCCTGTTTAATGTAAGATTGTGGTCGGTTCGATTATACAAGTCTCCCGGTTCAAACACAATCATCTCATCAAAAAGCGCAGGCTTAAAGGTTTTTTTCCGGTCTATAACGTAATAACTGTCGTACAAAACTGTATCAGACTTAAGCGTATCTCTTGCTGCAGTATTTAAGTTGTAGTTAGAATAGATAAAGGCCTTATTAATTCTATAAGCACGTTTTGCATTGTCAGGAGTTTCAGGTTTAAAACTGACATACAAATTTGCAAGATTACCGCCAATTGTGCTGTCTACAAATATGATCAGATCATCGGGACCGAAGTAATAGAAGCCTTTTTCTTTCAAAGCGATATCGATTCGTATTCTTTCGCCTTTGACTACATCCAGTATAAAAGGATTGCCTTTTTGCAAAATAGATTTTGAAGCGATCTCCCTGATCGCCTTGCTGGCTGCACTGCTGTCTGTTGGAAAATAGACATTATTTATTTTGTACTGAACACCGGCATTAGCTACGTATTGAGCGCTTGCCTTTTTATTTTTGACAATGGTGTCGCCAGTTGTTTTTGCATGAAAAAAACCTTTGTTTTCAAGCGTATTCGTCAAAACCTGTTCATTTCTTTCAAGCTTAACAGAACTCAGCAATACAGGCGATTCGCCATTTTTTCTAAGAAACTTATTGATAAAATTATTCTTTGTTCCTGCCATGTTATATAAAGCCAGCTTGAACCTGATGCCTAAAATGCTTGAATTTGGCTTTGGGCGCAGCAGACCAGCGAGGTCACTTTTTAATACTTTATTTTCCTTTTTTGGTGCAGAAGAGTTGGTAAGTTTAAGCGTTGCACCTGTATACAAAGCATCACCTGGCGGTACCTTTTTGGTAATGTTACACCCGGCAAATAATAAAGCTGCAGCAAATAAATATGCAGAAGTAATTGTAATCTTTCTAATTTCCATCAGTTGAATCTTTTACTGCCACAGGAATGGATTTTCTGTCATCTGCCAATGTTTTATCGGTAAATGAAACAGCTTGCTCACTATCGGCAGGACTGTTAGTTGTAGTTGCCTGGCTCGCTTTCGTTTTTGTATCTTTTTTGTTCTGATTTTGAGGTTTTCTTTTCCGGAAAATCTCTTTGAATTTATTATAATCAACTGTGATAATAAATTTAAGGCCCGTTTCTATAACGTATCCCTCCACAACTGCCTCGTAATCATTTTTGCGGTAACCTCTCAGCATATACCTGCCATCTTTACTCAGGTTGTAATCGAGACTAACGTTTCCGATAACATTGCTCGCCGTCTGGTTACTTTGTTGCGGTCCTTCCAGTTCGTAATTGCTGCCCACTGTCACTTTCAGCCGGTCGTTCAGCAATCGTTTTGAAAGCGCCACGTTAAAGTCTGTACGGTCTCTTCTTTCACCTGTTGTGTAATCGTCGGCAGAGTTTACGTCAAAGCTTATATCAACGCCTTTGATCAGGTCTCCGGCAAGCCTGTTTAATTGCTCGGTCAATATTTTGCTTACACTTTGCCTGGCAAAAGAAGCTGCATCAAATCCGCCGCCGCCACCAGCGCTTTGAAACGGATCCTGACCTACGAACCTATTTAAGAGCAACAAAGCAAAAACCTGTTTATTTAATTCTGATGGTTCAGCTCTTACTGCGTCAAGACGGGTATTGACTGTTGTGAGAATATCATTCGAAACCCTTGCATTATTTTCTGTTGGCAAAGCAATATCGAAAGTCAATGCCGGTTGCATCAACTCTCCATTTATCATTAGCTTTACCTGGAAAGGAAGCTTTTGCTGATAGTAGCCTCGTTGCGCAGGATCAATCTGGTCATCCACAAGATCAATTGCAGAGGTATTGGCAACGTAGACACAGGTAACATTCACATTTGCAGTGGTGGGTTCACCTGTCCAGGTTATCTGGCTTCCCTGCTGAATAAGAAATTTGCGGTGAAGAAAATTGAAAGAAAGATCATAAGAACCCTGGTCTATCACATAATTACCGGTCATTGTTATTTTACCACTGGGATCAATACCGGTGTTCAGTAATGCTGCGCCTTTAATATTCAGGAAGTCGCCGTTCGCTTCATCAACTATTACATTAAAACTTGCCTCTTTTACGATCTCTATATTTACAGATACATCCATCCCTGTAGCGGCAGTTTTGTTAAATGAAGAGTCGTATTTGGCCAGCGTTTGTTTGAAAATGGTATCATTTTCCGGCGCTTTCATATCCACAAACTCAATCACTCCTTTTCGGTCAACAATGCCAGGTTCTTCCTGAGGCAAAACAATAGAAAGGTTTGTATTTTCATTTATACGCAGCGATCCATCGACCACAGGTGAAGTTTCGGTACCTTTTATGCTGAGATTTGTATTGAAATATAACTGGCCATAGTATAAGCTGTTTTGCTTTTTAGTAGTATTGATTGCCCTGAAATTTCTTGCTTTTACAGTGAGGTTGAAATTGTAATTGGTAAAGTTGGTAGTTGCGGCAAGACCATCTATCACTAAGCTGTTATCTGCAGAATCTTTTATCGCAAAGTTATTGAATGCAATACCCTGGTTGTTGACTTTTATTGCCTCTCCGTCAATTTTATAATAGCTTCCCAGCATTGCTACATTAAAACCTGTCTGGTTAAAATTAATACCCCCGTCAATATTAGGAGCTTTGGTTGTGCCATTAATGGCAATATTGCCGGTAAGATTTCCTGTTGACTGAGTAATAGCGCCCATGCTTGCAGCCTCTATGGTTTTAAAAGGCAATTGCTTCAGGTTAAGGTTGAAATCAAAGTTGCTGTTATTGGCAGGCTGCAAATAATAATTACCTGTTAAGCTAACATCATTTCCCCTGCCGGTAATGGTTACACTGGTTGCGAAAACATTTTGTGTGTTATTATTTACCTTAATGTTTACATCGCCAATAGTATCTTTTTTTACAGCGAGGTTATTCAGTGTTAGGTCAGATATAAAATTGGGCTGCTGCAGCAGGTTTCTTAATTGAACGTTTCCGTTAAGCGTTCCATCAATCAATAAAGAATCTGTCTGTACAAAAGCTGTTAAAGTAGCGATGTTGAAATTATTGAAGGTAACTTGTAAGGGACTATCATTTGATGAATTAAGGCTGTTAATTATCAAGTGCTCGTTGGCCTGACTTAAATCGAAGTTGCGTGCATTAACCACGGTTGACCCAAACCTAATCAAATTATCGGGACTGATTGACCAGGGGTTATAATTCAGCATCAGGCTATCAGGCCGTAACGAAAAAGAATAAATGCTGTTCGGTTCCTGCGCAAGTAATCCTGACAACATGTATTTATTCTTCGCAGCCTTGTCTTTTATAGCAATGCCAAAGTTGATTCGGTTATTAGCCAGGGTTGCAGTCAGGCGGGTTTTGTACAAAGCGATACTTGCCCCGCTCGTAACCTGGTTAATATTAGTAACCATATTCAGGCTGCTGTCATGTGCAACGGCATTAAGGGTAAAGCCGTTAATAGCATTGGTTCCGTAAACGATGTCAGGTGCAGCAATATTGGCATTCCAGCCATCACTGCTCGAAAAATTAGAGGTAAGCGTTATTCCATCAAACCTGGTTAATTGCGGAACAAATGCATGTAATGTATTATTATCAACCACATTTGCATTGATAGAAAAATTATACGGGTCAACATTGATCGGCTTGCCGGTAGTGTTGATAGCATAATAAGGCTGAATGGCTTCCATCATTATATCGCCTAATTGCTGCAGCTTATATTGCCCCTTTATAGTGGCATTTACAAAATCGGCTCTAAGGGCAATGGTTTCTATATCGTTTACATGACTTGCAACAACAGATAAGGAGTCAACCTGTATTTTTTGCCCGTTCATTACCAGTACAGAATTGATCACATCGATTCTGCCATTTAGTGCATCAAGGTTCAACTCGGGGAAATTAGCAGATATTTTTCCGCGGTAGATAATAGCGTTAGGGGTAAGATGCAGGGGAAGTGTTTTTATACTGTCGATGTCGGCATTTACAATAAAGCCCGGAATATTACCGCCAATGTTACCCTCTGCATTTAAAGCAAAGTGAATGTTAGGATCCTGGATACCTGCATCAGCAGTAAACTTTTGATTTGCCAGCGTTGCATTTAATGTAAGGTTTCGGTAATTGTATTTTTTTATTTCTGCAGAAATTATATTTCCTTTTATGGTTGCATTCGCCTTATCAGGATCATAACCGCGACCGCTGACAGTAAACTTTGCTGACACTTTTCCTATAAGACTATCGGGCTGCTGCATGATAGCGCCGACATTTAAACCAGCTACAGAAATTACAGCATTGTACTTTGCATTAACCGAATCTGTCGGGTTGCTTATTTTTCCGTTTATTTTGGCAGAGCCAAGAGAAGTGTTGACATTAAGGTCGGCAAACATATCCTTCATTCCACCTTTCACCCTGCCACTTACAGCGATATTTTGGGGCACTGTAATAGTCTTTGGAATACTGCCGGCAGGAGCAAGCGCCATTATCTCATTCCTGGTCGTATTAAATCTTTTAATGACAATATCAGCATATACTTTTTTAGGATCAGCAGCATTTGCGATGGTACCTGAGAGGTCTATATCGGTATTGCGTGAGTCATGAAACTGCACGTTTTCCAACTGTAACTGTTTCATTCCTCCTTTAATTTTTCCAGACAAAGACACCGCATCAGGAAGGCTGATACCTTTTGGAAGAGTGCCCGGAGGCAATAGGGAAACAATATCATTTTTGCTCGTATTGAACTTTCTGATAGTTAGGTCTGCTGATGCATTTTTGGCATCCATTGCATTATTAATTACTCCTGCAACATCGATGCTCGTATTACCCAAACCACGGAACTGAAAAGTATTTATTACAAGGCTGTTGAGGCTGCCTTTCATTTGTGTATTCACATAAATTTTCGCTTCATGATTTTTAAAAGCAGGTTGAGAAGACAAGGTGGGTACAAAGGTTAAAATATCCTTTACCTGCAGATAACTGTTATCAATGTTTACATCCAGTTGGAGCAATCCCATTTGTTTTTGAATAGCTGCAAGTGAAGGATAATGAATAATTGCACTTTTTTTAATGAGAGAACCCGGAGTTTGAATCAGTATATTTTGAAGAGAAGCTCCTTTATCGGTATAAGTTACATCTGTTTGAAACTTATCTAACTCAAACCCGCTTTTCTCCGTCATTTGTCCCTTAATAATACTGGTTTGAATAGTATCGTTGTGAAACAAAAAGTTATTTGCATGCAGGGTAAGATCCTTCAATCCCAAATGCGCATAGTCCATTCCTTTTGATGCATGAGGTTGTGTATTATCATCATAAGCGAAGTTATTATTATCCAAGCTGATGGAACCAATTGTAAACTTCCAGGGCGTAGCCGCCGCATTGCTACTGTCATTAGTACTTTTTACAACAGCAACAACTTCGGGCTTGCCCATTTTAAGATAACCATTCAGGTTGTTTAACTCAATATCTTTTATAGCGATGATAGAATTTTTCAGGTCAAAACTTTCAGGATGAATAGTTAAATCCTTCAAAGAAATCTGTGTTGACATTGCTAAAACAGCATTGCTGTAAGCAATATCAACATTGCTTACAAGAGCTTCTTTGTTAGTAAAATTCAGGAACTGCTGCAGTTCATTTGACACTGCAGCAGGTGGATTGGCAGCTACAGCAGTCACCGCCATCGGTTTCGTTTGATTAATTCTTCCACTAATGCCGTTTAAAACAATACTGGGCACATCGTAACGTGAATGAGAAAGATCAAATGTTGTTATTCTTGTATCAAAATGGTTTAAGTAAACATCCACATCATTACCTGTAACCACGTCGAGGTACACGAGGCGGGTTTTATCTACGATAATTTTTTCTATCGCCATTTTCATCGCAGATGTATCCGTTTTTACTGTTGTATCTTTTGGAGATGAAAAAGCATCAACGATGAACTGGTAGTTGAAGATCGTATCGGGAAGCTGTCTTTTAACTTTTGCAGTAATGCCATTTAGATTGATCTCGTTGATCTGAATTTCTTTGCTTAGCAGTTTAAACATGTCAATGTCTACCTTCAACTGGTTTCCTGCTATCAATGTGTCTTTTTTCTGATCTTCAATCAGTACACCCTGCAAAACAAGCATTTTAGGAAACTCGATGTCAAGTCTTTTAATTTCAACCTTTGTTTTCAGTTTATTTCCTAAAAATGTTACTATCTTTTTACGTGCAAAATCCTGAACCGGAGCAGTTTGAATGAGGATAAGCACCAAGACTATAAGTGCAATTAATGAAAGAATAAATATCCCGAAAATTCTTACTGCTTTCGCCAGTAGCGATCTTTTAGGGGCTGGAGTCTTAGGTTGTTGCATACGTCTTCCTCATCTTTTTAGATGCTAATAAAAACTTTTATTAGACAAAAGGTACACCAACAATGATTTCCTTCTAATTTTTTGTTTTTCAATAAGATATAAACCTTTTAAAGAACAATAATACGTCCTGTGTAGAAATAATTCCTCACGCAATACATAAATTTCTAAACAAAAGCTGCGTTAAATAATTAGCAGTTGAAACAGTTTTCTGTTTCAAAAAGCAAGTATAAAAATGGGAAGCATTTCTTATTTTCTTGCCTTTCCTATCAGCCACAATACCAATGCAACAATAACTACCACTACTATCACACCTACCCACATGCCTGCTTTAAAAATATCGCCTATCGCCTGGCAACTTGTAAGTGAAAGAGAGATAACACAAAACAGTACAACCGCTGAAAGATAATTTTTCATGATTTAATTTTTATTTTCTTTATTATTGATTGAACGACGTCTTGTTGCTCTGATTTCTTCTTCCTGTATTTCCTTAGCTTCTTCTACAGAGTGAGTTGTAAATAGATCATTGTCTTTTTCAGCAAGCTCCCCCAATTCACAATAAAACCTTTTCAGCCTCTGCAGTTCAGCTTCAGTAAGGTCTTCAATATCTATCAACCTGTTGCTTGCCTTATTGTTGGCAGCAATCAGTTCATTCAACTTTAACTGCAAAGCCATTGTGTCTTTATTCTGCGACTGCTGAATAATAAACACCATTAAAAAAGTGATTATTGAGGTAGCGCTATTTATTATTAATTGCCATGAATCAGAAAAATGAAAAAATGGACCTGAAAGAGCCCATATAAAAACAAAAATCAAAGCAATGATAAATGACCATGAAGAGCCCGTAATTTTTGTAACAGCAGTGGAAAAGTTATCGAAAGGTTTACGGTTGCCGGTGTTTTCTTTTTTCATATTCTACATTCTTCCATTCATTGTTCATTAGTTGAAGTACTACTATTGACCCAACTAATATCTACTAATTCTATCAATATAAATAAAAACTAAGCCAGAGGTTTTATTTAATTATACTTAGCCTACTTATTTTTTCTATACTTGAAACGAAGAATGAGAATACCACAGTTTAGAAGTACAGAAAAGCCGTTGGTAACGATAATAGGCCAGTCATTGCGTAATACTCCATAAAATATCCATAGAATCAAGCCTACCATAAGGCATATAAACATTCCTGCCGAAAGATCTTCTACTTTTTTTTCTTTTACAATCTTTATTAGCTGAGGAAGCAAAGAAGATGACGTAAAAATACCCGCAACAATTCCAATAACACCGATAAAATTCAAGATTAAATATTTATTATAATGAAAAAAAATAGTAACGCAAAAAGCAATCAAAACAATAGAAATAAGAAATTTAAAATCAGTTGTTTCTTACACAGATGTCTTTTATATTAAATAAATATGCCAGTTTAATTTCCTGGTCTTGTTCATTCAATTTTGTATTAGAAACAAACACTAATCCGTGGGAAATTTATTCCACAAAATATGTATAACTCCTTTGTAATCTAAGCTTTACTAATTTTTGCATCTATAATTTTTGTGGCATTGTTTTTTTTAATTTTGTCAATATAAATTTTAAAAAAAATATTTTTATCATTAAAAACCATTTATTATGAGCTCAGGATCAAAAGTTTTATTAGGCGTTTTAGCAGGTGCAGCAACCGGCGCTATTTTAGGAGTTTTATTTGCTCCTGATAAAGGAGAAGAGACAAGAAGAAAAATATCTGAAGGAAGCAAAGACGTTACAGAAAATTTAAAAGCCAAATTCGGTGAATTTGTTGACGGAATTGCTGATAAATATGAAAATGTAAAAGGTACTGCAACTGACCTTTTAGATCAGGGAAAACAAAAGGCAAATGACTTTATTGACCAGGGAAAGCAAAAAGCGACCAATGTTGTAAACGCATTAAAATCTGATGCAGCAGGTACTGTTGCAACCGGTGCACAGGCAACAGCAGATGGAGCACAGGCAGTAGCTGATAAAGCATCTTCTTATCAATCTTAGTTTTTAATTTTTTAATTACTTGTTTAGCAGGTTCGGCGATTATAAAAATAAGCTATGAGTAAACAGCCTACTGTAACTTTAATAGAGTCGTTATTCACTCAGTCTAAGGAATATATTGATAGCAGGCTTGAGTTGTACAAGTTGAAATTAATCGATAAAACATCAGGTGTTGTATCGACAATAATTGTAGGTATAGCTTTGTTTGTTATATTCTTTATCTTTTTTATTGTTTTTAATATAGGTATAGCGCTGTTAATTGGCGACCTATTGGGAAAAGCATATTTAGGCTTTTTAATTTTAGCTGTCCTTTATGCAGTCGCCGGACTTGTTTTGATTTTTAAGAAAGATAAGTTATTCAAATCTCCAATTGCCGGACTAATCATTCGTAAATTCTTATAGAATGTCAGTAACAACAAAAATTGCTAATGCAGATGATCTGCAGAAAGCAATTAAAGAACTGGAAAAGAAAGTCGAAACGCAGGAATTTGTGTTAAAGGAAAATTACTTTCAGGTAAAAGAAAATCTGCATCCTAAAAGGGTGGTAAAAAATACTTTCAGTTATTTAGCAGAAACTCCGGAGATACAGAAGACATTGGTTAACACTGTTATTGGATTTATTTTAGGTTATGCTTCTAAGAAAGCAACTGAACTGTTAACCGAAGAAAATATTGACAGAACAGTTTATAATATTGTAAATACGCACATCAGTGAAATCGAAAATAAAGAACCTGGCAGCTTGCTCTCTAAAGGAATTTCATTATTTAGAAAACATACTCCGATAGATTCTCCGATTTATCCTTTCGTAAAGTACAAATGAGTTTATTAAATACCTGTTAAGAATAAAAGCCATTTATAAAATGGCTTTTATTCTTACAACTATTTATTTCCTTCAATCCTTTAATCTATTTAGCTGTTTTATTCTAATTTGACTTAAGTATATTCATCAAAATCTTTTCTTCTTTAGTAAGCCCCGACTTATTATCATCCTTTTCAAGCTCCTCTAATTCTTTCAGGTATTTCCCCAGGCTTTGCGTTTCATATAAACCAATGATCAGCGGATGTACATAGTATTTTTTACACACAGTCCGAGTATTACCTAATGCATGCGAAACCATGTCTAAAGCTGCTACAATATTGCGTTTGGTTTGTGTTTGTGTATCGCTCAGTCCAAGTTCTTTAAATGCCAGAAGCGCTTGCACAGTACCCGACCAGGTTCTTAAATCTTTAGCTGTAAAATTACCGTTGGTCAGCCCTTTAATATAGTCATTTACCATTCCTGAATCGATGTCTTTCCTTTGCCCGTTTTCATCATAATACTGAAACAACTCTTTGCCTGGAATATCCTGGCATTTCTTTACAATACTCGCCAGTCTTTTGCTTTCAATATTAATATCATGGTAAACACCTTTCTTTCCTTTAAAAGAAAACTTGATGTTTGTTCCACTTACTTTTACGTGCTTATCTTTCAAAGTTGTAATGCCATAAGAGCCGTTTGCCTTTTCGTAAGTACAGTTACCAACCCTGATGTTGGTTCTTTCCATTACACTTACAACTGTAGCGAGAACTTTATTATAAGGTAAGCCCGGAAGAGATAGGTCTTTTTCCATCTGCAAGCGTAATGAGGGAATAACAGTACCAAATTGATAGAGCCTGTAAAATTTAGTATGATTACGCAGCGCATTCCATGACGCGTGATATTTATATTGCTTGCGGTTTTTTGTATCTATACCTGTCACCTGCAAGTGTCCATTTTCAACAGGACATATCCAAACTTGTTCCCAAGCTGGAGGTATAACAAGTTTCTTTATCCTCAATAAAGTTTCTTCATCTGTAACCTTTTTTCCCTTGTAATGATATTCGAATGTATCGCCCGCTTTAATCCTTTGAATTCCCGGCTTGTTATCACTCATGTAAACAAGATTAACTGCTTCTGCAGTTTTAACGGGATCTTTCAGAAGTGATTTTATTCTTCTTTTTGGTATCAATGCAATCGGATCTACCTGCTGTACTGTTGACATATTTTTTTTCTCCTGATGTTATCTTGCGAAAAACCATACCGTAATAGAAACATTCAAATACAATTGATTGCAAAAAGAATTATATTATGTTTAAAGATTATGAGGAAGTGTTTCTACAAACAATTTTATAGTAAATATTTAAAAACAAAAAGATTTAGTCTAAAGTCTAAAGCGCTAAATAACTGTCTCTTTAGCTTGCCGAATAAAGAATGAAAAGTAGAAGAGTGCGACGCAACGA
>CAXUMK010000181.1:0-9141 GCA_964251885.1 uncultured Segetibacter sp.
TTCCCGTCGAGCATCGAACTGTTCAACAATGAGAACCAGAAGGCGGGCGAAACAAGGCCATCCTGGAAACAATGTATAGCTGTGGTTTACGTGTAAGCGAAATTGTAAACCTGCAAATCAGTTGTCTGCATCTTGATGTAGGTTTTGTACGGGTGATTGGCAAAGGCAATAAAGAAAGACTTGTCCCTATTGGTACAGATGCGATTAAATACATTAAGATTTATAAAGACAACATTCGGGTACATGTAGCCATACAAAAAGGTTGCGAAGACATTTTGTTTGTAAATAAACGCGGTGGGCAGTTATCGCGGATTATGATATTTTATATTATAAAAGATTTGGCAAAAAAAGCCGGCATCGCTAAAAATATTTCACCACACACTTTCCGTCACTCTTTTGCAACTCATTTGGTAGAAGGTGGCGCTGACCTGCGGGCAGTGCAGGAAATGCTGGGTCATGAAAGCATTACCACAACAGAGATCTACACTCACCTCGACCGGGATTTTTTAAGGAGTACTTTGCAGCAGTTTCATCCTGCTTTTGGAAGCCCCCGCCCTAAAGGACGGAGCAAAGAATAAAACCTTATAAATAGTAGCAGCGAGTTAAAAATCTTATTCTAAAAGAAGAGCAGCCTATAACAAAGACTTATTATATTGGGGATGGCTATTTTTTGAAGTATGCCTAATGCAGTGCCAGCAACGCTTTCAAAAGATTAAGCAGCGAACGAAAAATAAAATAACTTAAATATGACAAAAGAAAACAGTACAACATTTTTTGCTCCACAACTTTTTTTCGACAACGGGATTACGGACATATCATTTTATGCAAAAGCATTCGGTGCAACTGAGAATTTTTGTTTAAGAAATGATGATGGCAGCATTCATGTTGCCGAACTTTCAATTGAAGGAGCGTTATTTCATTTGCATGAAGTAACAAAATCATATTTTTTTTCTCCTCGAAAATACAACGGAACAACAGCCATTATCGGATTATTTGTTGCAGATGTAGATGCTGTATTCAACAGCGCGATTAAGGCTGGCGCTACAGAAATAAGTCCGGCAAAAGATTATGAATATGGTTACCGACAGGCAGAAATAAAAGATCCGTTTGGCCATCACTGGTTAATACAGAAAAAAATTTGAATGACAGCAAAATAGGCAACGTACTGCACAGCAAAGTATAATAATTTTTGTTGGAAATAATTATACTTTGCTGTAATTGGTACTTATACTCAGAAGGAATAAATTGGAGTTTTGCACAATAAAGAAAAAAAGCACAAGAGTGCGACGCAACGGAAGCCTCATAGTAGTAATTCGGTCTGGCTCAAAAAAAATCAACTCACTTTTTTACCTTTTGTGAATATAAATCATATCACTATGATGATTTTGATCGTGTTTAAAAGTTTATTTGATATGATTGTTCACTACTTTGGCAAGCTCAAACATTGTAATTTGAGTCTTACCGCCAAAGACTTCTTTTAGCTTTTCATCGGCATTAATCATTCTTCTGTTATCCTTATCCTGTAAATCATTCAGCTTAATATAATCCCATATTTTCTTGATTATTTGCGGTCTTGGTGTTGGGTCACTTCCAATTACTTTGGCCAGCGTATCGCTTACATTTAAAGGAGCCATCAGTCCCGGATTTGCTTTTGCTGCAGATTGTTTACTTGTTGCTTTTTTTGGTGCTGCTTTTTTTGGAGCTTCAGTTGCTGTTTTTTTTGCCGCTTTTTTGGGAGGTGTTGTTACCGTTTTTGTTGCTGCTTTTTTAGCTGATTTTGCCATAACATTTTAGTTTAAAGGTTAATAATAACAGAGTGGGTTTATTTGCATTTTGGTATAAAGGTTTTTAGAGCAGGTTAAATTACATTAACTATTTGTAAGTTTTATAAATACTGTATTTAAAAAATCATTCCTGTTAAATTAAATGCACGAAACATACTTCAGGATACGCTTCCGAACCTGTATCTGTTCTTGATACAGCCCCTATTCTTGAAATATCCTATAAAAGTTTACCCAAAGATTGGCGTATACCTGAAAATATTTTGCTGAAAGAAATGGGTGACAGATTCTTTGTAGAGAAAAAATACCTTGGTATAAAAGTACGTTCAGCAGTTATGCTCGACTCTTATAATTACGTTTTAAATCCGCTTTATCCCGGTTACTATGATTTTGTAAAGGTTGTTGAAGTAAAAGAGTTGGAGATTGATAAGAGGTTAAAATAAGAATACTTTCAACGATATTTATTTTTCGTCAGAGGCTATTTGCTAATACGGTTAGTCCTTCTTCATCTCCCTTTTACGCATTGGCATAGCATCGATAATGGCGAATAATTCATTTACTGTCAATAGCTTATTTGTCCGGTATTTTTCAAAACCATCCTTGCCTATCAGCAGCACAGTAAAGCCAGAAGTGTCGGCAATGTATTTTTTATATAATCGGTCTTGTCTATCTGCAACCGTTATTTTAATATCTCTTTCTTTAATGCCCTGCACGGCTTTCTCCAGCAAATTCATTTGCCGTTCTGCTAAATGTTGATTTGCTTCATTCTTTAAAATCAGCAAGTGCCGGTATTGAGAAAATTGTCCCATTGCTTTACCTGTTGTTAATACACTCATTATTAAAATTACTATGCTCACTTTAGCAGTAAGACGTCTGTTCGAAGAATTGTTGAGTTTCAAACTTTTTCTAAATTTTGCATTGTTGTTTATAATGACGTTTGAAAAAAGGAAAAGTTGACAGTAAATGAAAACGCTTGTTGTAGGGACGGCTCGCGACCTGTCCCGGTGTCGAAGCGGAGTTTTCATAGCAAAGCACTGTGTGTTAGCATGAGACCCTGCGCTGTACACATGCCGGGGTCCCTTGTCTCACCACCCAAGGCTTTAAAGGAGACCCAGCAGGACAAAAAAACCGTGTTATTCTTTAAATCATTAAAGTAGCTTTAATATTGTCAAGGCTTTTATGTCTGCTTAATTTACACTAAACTTTTTACAACATGCCTGATGCCATACCACTGATAGACTTCAGCAACTTTAATGTAAATAAATCTGAAATTGCAAAAAAGGTAAACGAGGCTTGTTTGCAGCACGGCTTTTTTTATGTAAGCGGGCATGGCGTATCTTCTTCTCTTCAAGACAGAATTCAATTACTTAGTCACGGGTTCTTTGCATTACCCAAAAAAGAAAAAATGCAAATTGCTATGCACAAGGCAGGAAAAGCCTGGCGTGGTTATTTTCCAATAAACAGCGAACTCACTTCAGGCAAACCTGATTTAAAAGAAGGTATTTATTTTGGAACAGAATTAGGAAGTGATGATCCCAGGGTGCAGCAAGGGCTTCCGCTGCATGGCGCTAACCTTTTTCCTGCAACTCCACCCGGTTTTAAAGAGGCAGTACTCGACTATATTAATGCCGTAACCACTGTGGGTCACCTTGTAATGAAAGCCATATCATTAAGCCTGCAATTGGATGAAGATTATTTTTTTAAAAAGTATAACCAGGATCCGCTTATTCTCTTTCGCATTTTTCATTATCCGCCACAGAAAGAACAAAGTCAATGGGGTGTTGGCGAGCACACCGACTATGGGCTACTTACTATTTTAAAACAGGATAATACCGGCGGTTTACAGGTAAAAACAGCATCAGGATGGACAGATGCGCCGCCCATTGAAAATGCTTTTATATGCAATATCGGCGATATGCTTGAAAGACTAACCGGCGGTTTGTATAGCTCTACCCCGCATTGTGTGCTAAATACTTCCGGCAAAGACCGTTATTCTTTCCCTTTGTTTTTCGATCCTGGTTTTAATACCAGTATTGAACGCATTGAATCTATAAACCATATTCACGAAACAAAAAACCAGCGTTGGGATAAAAGCAGCGTGCATGAGTTTACAGGCACTTATGGAGAATATCTTATCAATAAAATAGGAAAGGTATTTCCGGGGTTAAAGGATGATGTTTTGTAATCGTCATAACCCATACCATCATCACGAAGGGTATTGCAAAGCGACCAGACGTTAAAAACTATTTGATTGGTTGACGTTTTTGTTGTTAGGATTTTGGTACAGGCTGAGTAACTCCGATTGATCATCGTTGCGTCGCATTTCGTTCATCAGTGGAATTAATATGTTACGTTGATTATGATTACTAAAGGAGCTTCATAACAACAGATTAGGACTTTGTTGTAGACAAACAGACTTTAGAAATTATACTTTAAACGTTCGATAATTGTTGCTACTCATATAATCGGCAATTGGGGAAATTTACATCTTACACAAAGAGCAAATTTTGCAGTATCTTTTGCCGCTGTATTAAAAAGCTCTTTAGCAAACACAACTGATTCAATAAGATCTGCTGGAGCAATCTTTAATTCAGCAGCAGCTATACCTACTTCAGTTGTGCTATTTTCATCAATGTTCACCAATGTTAATGCAATTTTTATCGCTTTCAAATTCTCGAGACGAGAATCATTTAATCTTTGTAAGCCATAGGCTTTAATTGAAGTGGAGCCTTTTAAACTTTTATTTACGGGAATAGGAACTTCTTCTCTAAAAGTGATAAACAAACTAGGATCTTCTTCCATGGGATTAATAAGCAAGCTGTCTTCATTACTTAATGGATTGTGATGAGAATGATTAAGCTTTCTTGTAGTTTCATTATTTAATGGAAAATCGTTCCGTTTGTATTTTCGATTGCATTTTTCGCAAGAATACATTAAATTATTCCATTCATATGCCAACCAATAATAACCCGGGTACGTAAGCTTTTTTACACCATTTTTTTTGTACGCTTTTTTAGGTCTATAATGTTCAACATCTCCAAAGCTATTCTCTGAGAACTTACCTTCACAAAAGCAACATTTATCGTGCTGTTCTAAAATCAATTGATTTTTTACACTTTCATGTCCATAAATTTTATTGTCAAAATCTATTTTTTTAATATGCCTTGCTGTAACACCAGTTCTGCTTGTATATAAATTAGGATTGGCATTATAAGCATTAATCAAATTTGTTGTTTCAATAGATCCAATTGTAGATAATATAGAAGGAATATTTGCAGTTTTATTTATTTTAATCATACTAATTCTTCTTTTTAACAGCCTCTAATTTTTGGGCAAAATCTTTTAAAATATCCATAGCATCAATCTCTGCTTTGGTCTCACCAATTGGCATTTCATCAATCTCCTGATTTAATCTTTCTAATTCTTGCTTTTGCTTGTCATTCAATTCCTCCTTTTTTAACAATGTTCGCCTTCGATTAATTTTCTTTTCAATTTCTTTTGGTCTCGATTCTTTTAATCCAAATAAGTCACTTGTAAGTATTTGGTCAATTCGCCAACTCCTGATTATATCAGGGGTATTTTCAACTTTTACATGGTCACCAATTCGTTTAAGCAAGATCAAATTTGAATCCAATGCTGCTTGTGCTATTAAAGGACTATGAGCAGTAACAACAAATTGAGTTTTAGGAAATAAGGCAGTCAAGTTTTCGATTATTTCTCTTTGCCATGCTGGATGCATGTGTAAATCAATTTCATCCAAAATAAGAATTGAGGGTTGATCAAACGGATTATCGCTTTTATCGTGATAATAAATCATTTTAGTAGCAAAATCAATTAACCAAGCAATAGTTGTCTTATAGCCTAAACTCAATTCATTCAGTTTTACCCAACCAAAGTCAGTTTTAACCCTTACTTCTCTTTGTAGTCTTCCTGACTTAAAAACATCAATATCTTTTACACCACTTGGTAAAACCTTAAGTAATAATTCTTTGACCTTGTTTTTTTCAGCATTCCCCTTCTTACTTTTTGCTGTTTCGTAGTCAAGCCTCAAAAAATATTCAGACGAGTTTTGAAGTAATGCATCATCACTAAAAAGTGTTTCGCTTGTATTACTAAAGCTCTCGTCGGATAGTGTTTTGGCTGCCATTTTACGATTTGCACCGTAAGCGAAGCAATAAACAGGGGAAATTTTCTTTGTATCATACTTCGTTGTTAATGCATATGAATCACTGTCTGAATTACGATTCACATGACTTTCACTATGTTCTAATGACATCTCCATTACAACATCATCTCCAAAAGGCTTTTCACTTTCAACAACGAGTAATGATATTTTAGAATCCTTTTCACCTTCTTTATGCTTTAAATCCCATGCATTTCTCCAACCATTATTAATGCTTAAATCATAGTTGGTATCCATATGAGCACGTTTACCTAAAAAACTTTGCGGAGAAGGAAGCATGGAAACAATACTTCTTAGAATTGAAGTTTTACCAGTTCCATTATCACCAAGTATCACCGACCACTGTGAAATATTTCCATCACTCTTAGTAAAATCTATCCGCTGCCTTTTGCTAAAGCAGCGGACGTTTTCTATTTCTAAACTTTTTATATAAAGCATATTTCTATATATAAGATTAACGCAAAGCTACATTTCAATTGATTTCACTAACTTCCATTCAAACGCTTTCTTTAAAATAGTTTGTCTTAAAGCCTCTGCTTGTTTTAGGCTGTTGGTTATTGTTTCTTCTATCTTATCGCAAACACTAAGGCGGCTTTCTATTTCCTGAACGATTTGTTGTTGTTTAATCTACCTGTAGCTTTTCTCCTGTTTCAATTAAGTCTGTAATTAATTGTCCCTGCTGGTTTAACCAACACTTATTATCACATACGATTATTAATTGTTGCTTAGCTCGGCTAACCGCAGTGTTCACCAAATTTAGTCCCCTCGATAAAGGACTTAAAGAATCAACAAACCACTTGTCTACCGTATCTACCACGCTTAGTATTACAGTTGTCCATTCTTTGCCCTGTGAACCGTGAACTGTTAGTATTCTTAAATTGTTTCTATCATTTGGAAGATACTGTCCTATAAGTTTGACTTGCTTAGTATAAGGAGCCAAAATAACGTAGTCATCATGATTAAGAACTTTCACAATGTTTTGAATGGCTCTTACTTCATTTAAACTGATCCTGCTTTTTATCCCCTCATCCTTCCTTGCATCTACATATAATATTTGAGTTTCACCCTGCTGATTAGAAGAACTAAAATTATTATCGTAGACATGTCTTCCCAGAACTCTTGCCAAGTTTGAGCCGAATCTAAAGGTACGATTCAAAGATGTTTTTTGAATAACGCTGGAATTAAAACCTCTGTTAGTAGAATACTCATTTCTTGCTACTTCTACTGACTTGGAAAAAAGCGACTCAAGGAAGATTGCAGATTGTGCCCATAGAAACATGTTCTCGTAAACTTTATCCTTTTGCATGTCCCAATCGGCGATTTCGCATACTGGAGGTAATTGTTTATGATCTCCAAGAAAAGTAATTGGTACATTATTATTAAAAAGAGTCAAAGCCTTTATTATGTTAGCATATCCTGCTTCATCAAGAAAAATGTGGCTTACATTTAGCTTTTTATCTGTGTACCTACCAATATAACCGTCCAAAGTGCAAGCAACTACACTTACTGTATTAAGCCTTTCATCTGTTGAAGATCCCGCAAGCTTTTCTCTTACCTGTTTTGCCTGTTTAAGAAAGTTGTTCAACTGCTGTATTGAATGTCCAGAATATTCAGAATGAAGATGCCCATCAACTTCTAATTGATCCTTTTCCTCCTCTATTTTGTTTTGCAGTTGTTGCTGAATTTCTTTAAAATTGTCTATTGATAGTTTTGATATTATTAATCTAAGATTTTCATTCGTTTCAAAAGTCGTTTTCAGAGAACCTATTGACTTAGCTACATCCTGTTCTGCGTTCTTAGAAGCGATTTCTAGATGTTCACCTTCGGGTTTGTAATGGGATAGTTTATATTCTTGCAGTTCCCTTTGTTTTTTTAAATTATTTTGTTTACCCTCAAGCTCCTCAAGCTTCCTTTCCTGTCGAGACATGGAAGATGAAAATAACTTCGTTAATTTATGAGAGATGGACTTCAGATTCTTTTGTGTTCCAATTATTTCTGTCCGAACCTTTTCTAAGGAAGTGTCGGTATACTTAATATCTAATTCTTTTTCCTTAAGCTTATTCTTAAATTTTTCCCAATCTTCTTTTGTAGCTTGCTTTTTCTGTTTCAACTCTCCCAACTTATTAAGTTCTAATAAGTTCATTTTACTATATAGCAGAAGTTTAGATTTCACCTCATAATTTATAACTCTTTCGAGAAGGTTTATTTGCTTATCTATTTCTTCCAACTTTTTTTGAATACCCTTTTCTTCACAAACTTCCGGATACTCTTCTGCAAACTTTTTCGAAGGTGTACCTAATCTTAGAATTTTTGTTCTTTCTATGCCTGCTTTATCTGTCATTTTTAAAACACCTCTCAAGACCTGCTCTATAGCATTATTTGTTGGAGCGAGAATTGCAACTTTCTTTTCATTACGTATATAATGCAATAAAGCATAAGAGAGTACAAACTGAGTTTTCCCTGTTCCTGGTGCTCCCCATATATACGTGAAAGGATTCGTGAAAAGACTTTGAAGAGACTCTTTTTGATTATGTGACGGTTCAAGTTGGTTTAGAAACTGCAAATTCTCGAACGCTTCTTTTAAAAGAGATGCTGATTGAGGTAGAGCAACAAAAGCACCGTTTAGCTCGTACCATTGTTTAACCCTTTCTACCAGAAATTTCATGTCTGAAATAACTTTGATGTCAATTGACTTCTTGTTTAAAAAAGCATCTTTTACTTCATCTGTTGGTTTAATTAGAAGTACATTTTTATTACTGTCGTATTCTACAACCTTGATTTCTCCTGTTCCATACATTTTGCCATTTGTAAGCAGTTTGAAAAATATAGCCTCAGTATCAAAAAGCTTAGCAGCAAGGCGGAGTTTTAAAAGCAAGTCTTTGCCTTGTAAATATTCAAGCTCATATACATCAACTTGCTGAAGTCCCTTATTGTTTTCCTCTAAATATTTGTAGTAAGTCTCCGCACTTTCAATACAAATATTCCTAATTTCATTACTTGTCATTTTCCAATTAGTTTGGTCGCGTCTAATTCTTTGATGTATAGCTTACCTCTTCATCTGCTATTCATCAGAACTGTTTCCGATTAGTTTTTCATGTTTACTTACATATCCGCAGCCTACCTTAACCCCTTCCCTTGTGATCTTTGCTTCTATTTCAAACATGTTATAAAGTGTCA
>CAXUMK010000181.1:9151-11249 GCA_964251885.1 uncultured Segetibacter sp.
TCCATCTTAACAGTTTTCTCGTCAATAGAATCACACAAGTTTGGATTAAAATAATTAAGGTCTTTTCTTTTGCTGAAGCAACTACTTCAGTACAAGAGTGCGACGCAGCGGCTGTTTCATAGTAGCAATCCAGTTTGGTTCAGCCCCAAACCTAAAGTGCGAAGAGAGAAGCTCCGACCATTGAGGTAGACGAGGAAGAAGCGGCACGTATTGATGGCAAAGTATGCTTTTTATTAATCCATTCTCAACTATGGTATCGTTTCTCATCATTGTAATTGATTATTCATGTTGTTATCCTTACTCTTTCATTTATGGTCAACAAAGCGGAGTTGATAATTACTTGATACAGCTTTCGTACATCCCGTCATCTATTTTAAGTTTCATCACTTTATATTTGAATTATAAGTCTGCTCTGCATGAAGGTCGACTCCACGTCGTCTCACGCCATAAGACGGATTAGTGCAACGGCAGGCTTTTTTTATTTTCAGCCGTCAATGGATTTTTAGGTGAATAATAATTTCCAATCTTTCATAAGTTTTCTACCTCTCTCAGCACATTCCGACATATTCCGACATCAATCATTTTTCCGAAAGCTTTTTCAAAGCCTGCTCCGTTAGCTGGTAGGCTCTGTTTCGAGTGGTGCCGCCAATATGAACCCATCCAGTTTTATTTAAAGCCAATAAATCTCTTTGTATTGTTCGTTCAGTTGTATCCAATTTTTTTGCGGCTGCAGCCACTTCCAGTTTATTTGTAATAAATAATTGTTGCAGTAAAAACTTCATTCTTTCCAGTTGTTCGTGTGGCACTGTCAATTCGCCAAAAAGATGAGGTGTTGTCGGGCTTGATTGCCTAAGCAGAATAACTGTAAAAAAGCTGTCAAATTTAAATTCTGCTTCCGGCAATCCGGCTTCCAACATGATTTGTTTAATACGCGGGATTCCCGTTCCGAGCTTTTCAATGTAACCCGCCCTATGCAGTAAGGCAGCAATTAATGGGTTTCTGGCTAATGTTCGTTTTCCAAAATCTTCTTCTTTAAGTCCCTTGGGCAAACCACCCGGATTAGTTATTTCCAGCCGGCTATCAAAAAGCTCAACCATCACTGTAGCGCCCTTCTCAAAATAATCGCGGTGCGCTACAGCATTTACAATAGCCTCCCTTAAAACCACTTCGGGTATTTCCATTTTCTCTACACGCCTTTTTGCTTTAATCTCATAAGCAACGTTCAAATGTCTTTTCAAAAAAGCTATGGTTTCATCAATAATGCTGATAAGATCAAAAATTCAAAAGTTTTTTTATCGAGTATGTCGACCTTTGTATTGCCGTTGTACGCAACACAGGTAACTGCACTTCGTTCCTCCTCGCAATGACGGCAGCTTTTTGCTTCGCTTTAGGAGATTGCTTCGTCGTTCCTCCTTATAATGACATCCACTCTAACCCTTTGAAAAACAAGAAGTAACGTATGGATGTCATTCAGCTTTTTTTCTTTTTTGGCTCTGAAAAAGTCGTTACTCGCAATGACGACAAGCTATTCGGGATTTTGATTGGCAGTCAGCATGATTTAAAGTTAAAAACTAAATATAGAAAGAATTAAATAATATTAGCGGCAAAGAAATGTGGTTGAACAGGTTTACATAATGTGTATCAGGAATTTCAAAATCGGGGTTCGCCAACCCCCAATTTTGCATTTTATTGATTCTACTCTCTTTTTGCAATCTGGCAAAAAAGGAAACGGAATAAGGGCAGGCGAGGGCAGGGGAGGAGTGTGTCACCGGTTTGTTTTTAAAGCTTCATTTAGCATCTCTCTTTTGTTTCTTGAAACCGGAATATGTGCACCATTCTCCATTAACAGGTAACCTCCATCTTCTTTTATCTGGCTTTAGATGAATAAGAAAAAATGCTGCTTCTATAGAAAAAATTTATCCTTCCTTCAGCCACTTCGCAATATGCCTCGAAATTTTTTCCGCTTCAATCAAAAACCCATCGTGCCCATAAGAGGAATCAATTTCTACGTAAGTAGCGTTTGGCATATTATCAGCAATATGTTTTTGCTCTTCAACCGGGCAAAGAAGGTCGCTGCTGATACCAATAATTAAAGTCT
>CAXUMK010000182.1:0-11226 GCA_964251885.1 uncultured Segetibacter sp.
GACTCCATACCGGCATCATGTCGTGCGCTTCATGTATGGTTAAGGGAGTAGCTACGCCGCCGGCAGCGTCAACCCGGTAAATATCTCCTTTGTAGCCAAAAGCGATCGTTTTGCCGTCAGGCGAAATAGATGGATAGCGCAGCCACAACGGGGTAGTTTGCGAAAAAGCAGAGACAATAGTGGTTATTGCAAAAAGAAATGAAAAGAAAGATTTCATAATTATTTTTTTAGTTTTGATTGTACGGCTTTAGAAAATGAAAGATAGTAAGGGAATACAGTTAAAAAGGAGAGCAAAAGAAATATTTTTAAAATGAATATTTAATTAGTTTTTGCAAAGGCAGTAACAGTAACAGGAAAAGCATGGAAAGTTTTTAGATTAAAGTAAAAATAATAAGTGTCGCTTTTATTGCCTTCTAAGGAATAATGTAGAGTGATTGTCTGCCGGGGGAGGATTTATATATTTCCAGGTGTAACAAACAAAATGAATTGTTTTCATCAAAACTGCTAATCATATAGAAAGCATTTCCAAATAAAAATATTTAACGCGGCATGTGTTATATAAAACGTCTCGTAATTTTTTTGGTGTCTGCTGCTTTTGCAGTTCATACTTCTGCACAAAATAATCTTCAAAAAAACGACTTCCACAGTTGGGCTCCCACTCCGCCAATGGGCTGGAATAGCTGGGATTGTTACGGCCCCACTGTTACAGAAAGCGAGGTGAAGGCCAATGCAGATTACATGAGCAAGTACCTGAAATCGTCGGGCTGGGAATATATTGTTGTGGATATAAGATGGTATGTTGCCAACGACAAGGCGCATGGATACAATGAAAAAGACCCAGTTTATAATATTGACCAATACGGGCGGTACACTCCATCGGTAGAAAGATTTCCTTCTGCTGCCAATGGAAAAGGGTTTAAGCCTTTGGCAGATTATATTCACAGCAAAGGATTGAAGTTTGGTTTTCATATTATGCGGGGACTACCGGTGGTAGCGGTAAAAAGAAATTTACCCATATTGGCTAGCGATGCTACTGCAAAAGATATTTATAGTGACCAGAACCTGTGCAAGTGGCTGCACGACATGTACACCGTGGTGGCAGGTTGCCCTGGCGCACAGGAATATTATAACTCCCTCTTCAAACTCTACGCTTCGTGGGGTGCTGACTTTATTAAAGTGGATGACCTTTCATCTCCATATCATGCGGATGAAATTGAGATGATCAGAAAAGCGATTGACCTTACAGGACGAAAAATAGTATTAAGTACGTCGCCCGGTGAAACGCCGGTTGTAAATGCAAAGCACGTGCAGCAACACGCCAATATGTGGCGCACTGTTGACGACTTCTGGGACAACTGGAAAGAACTGAAAGACCATTTCAGTGTCTTTGAGCGCTGGAACCAATACCGTATAAAAGGAGCTTACCCCGATGGAGACATGCTGCCTTTAGGTCATATCGGGATACGGGCAGAACGGGGTGATGATAGAATGTCGGCCTTTACCAAAGATGAGCAGTACACGTTAATGACGCTTTGGTCAATCTTTCGTTCACCTTTGATGTTTGGCGGAGACCTGCCAGGCAACGATGCTTTTACACTTTCTCTGATAACAAACAAAGAAGTGTTGAATGTTTTGAAATACAGCACCAATAACAGGGAACTGTTTAATTTGAATGACAAGGTCGCATGGGTTGCCGACGAACCAAAAACAGGAGCAAAATACCTCGCAGTGTTTAATACTTCGGACTCAACTGACTCTGCAGTGGTATCTGTACAATTACAGCAGTTAGGGCTGAATAAAGCCTGTTTAATTACAGATATCTGGAGCGGCAAAAAGGTGGGTGTTTTTAGAGGTGAATTTGCACCTTCAATAAAGCCACATGGAGCGGAGTTTTATAAAATTATGCCGGTGTCGGGTCTGTAGGTACAGGCCGCGGACTGTACCTACAGTAGCAGCCCGAAAGAAAAAAAGATAAGAAAAGACGAAAAAAGCAATAAAGGTACAAGTGTGCGACGCAACGATGACGCCATGAAAACCAAAAGACGATACCAAAATAAATAGCATACTATGATAGATTTAAGAAGCCTTGAAGTTTGGTTTGTAACCGGCAGTCAGCATCTCTATGGCGAGGAAACACTAAGGCAGGTTGCAGAGCATTCGCAAACAATTGCCACCTCTTTAAATAATGCTTCTCAAATTCCGGTCAGTGTTGTTTTTAAACCAACTGTGAAAACGACTGAGGAAATTTACAGCATTTGCCAGGAGGCCAATGTGGCTAAAAACTGCATCGGTATAGTAGCGTGGATGCATACTTTTTCCCCGGCTAAAATGTGGATTGGCGGTTTGAAGATTTTGAAAAAACCGCTGCTGCATTTACATACTCAGTTCAACCGCGATATTCCGTGGGGCGATATTGATATGGACTTTATGAACCTGAACCAAAGCGCCCATGGTGACCGCGAATTTGGGTTTATTATGACGAGGATGCGGATTAATCGTAAAGTTGTGGCAGGCCATTGGGAAGATGAACAGGCACGCAATCAAATAGGTGCATGGACGAGAGCGGCAGCAGGATGGCACGACTGGCAGGGAGCAAAGTTTGTACGCTTTGGCGATAACATGCGGTTTGTGGCAGTAACAGAAGGCGACAAGGTGGAGGCTGAAATGAAATTTGGCTTCTCGGTAAATACGCACGGAATAGGAGACCTGGTTAAAGTAATTAATGAAGTTGGTGATGCCGAATTGAATATATTGATCGAGGAATATAATGACCGGTATAAATTAGCAGACAGTTTGCGTAAAGGAGCGCAAGGTCATCAGTCGCTGGTAGAAGCTGCGAGAATTGAAATTGGCTTGCGAACATTTTTACAACAGGGAAACTTCAAAGGCTTTTCTGATACTTTTGAAGACCTGCATGGAATGGTGCAATTGCCGGGCATTGCAGCACAGCGATTAATGAATGAAGGCTATGGCTTTGCCGGCGAAGGCGACTGGAAAACGGCTGCCCTGGTTCGGGCAATGAAAGTAATGGGCACCGGGTTGCCGGGAGGAAATGCTTTTATGGAAGATTACACTTATCATTTTGATCCGGCTAATCCAATGGTTTTGGGTTCTCACATGCTCGAGGTAGATGAGTCGCTGGCAGAGGGAGACATTTCGTGCGAAGTACATCCTTTGGGAATTGGTGGAAAAGCAGACCCTGTTCGCCTGGTTTTTAATTCTAAAGCCGGTCCTGCGCTCAATGCATCTATCGTGGATATAGGTAACCGTTTCAGGTTGATAGTAAACGAAGTGGAAGCCGTAAAAGCACCATACGATTTGCCAAAGCTTCCGGTTGCACGGGTCTTATGGAAACCGCTGCCCGATATGAAGACAGGTTGCGCTGCATGGATATATGCAGGAGGCGCTCATCACACCGGATACAGCCAAAATCTTACAGCAGAGCATATAGAAGACTTCGCTTCTTTTGCAGGAATAGAATATGTTTTAATTGGTAAAAATACCAGCCTGTATCAGTTAAAAAATGAACTTCGGTGGAGTGAGGTGTATTACCAGATAAATAAATCGTAATAATAATTAACAACATAGTAACTTAACTTTTTTAATTTGTATTAAACACTTTTCTAACCTGAAGTTTGCTTTATGAAAAATGGCTTAACCACCTTAGACGTTGCCGTATTTATTATCTACTTTGTTATTGTATCTGCTTACGGATACAGCATTTACAGAAAGCGTAAAAAGAATGAACACGATGCCAAAGCCTATTTCCTTGCAGAAGGAACACTGACCTGGTGGGCAATTGGCGCTTCTCTAATTGCATCGAATATCTCTGCCGAACAATTTGTTGGAATGAGTGGAGAAGGATTTTTTCTCGGCATTGCCGTTGCCGCCTACGAATGGCTTGCAGCAATAGCGCTGATCATTGTGGCGGTATGGTTTATACCAGTTTATCTTAAGAACCATATTTATACTATGCCCCAATTCCTGAAAACGAGGTACAATGAATCAGTGGCATTGATTATGGCGGTTTTCTGGTTGTTCCTGTATGTGTTTGTCAATCTCACTTCTATTTTATATTTGGGAGCCGTAGCTATAAACGGACTTGCAGGAGGGGAATATCTTCACATAATAATGATCGGGCTTTCTGTTTTTGCCTTGCTGATTTCGCTCGGAGGTATGAAGGTAGTTGCTTACACTGATGTTATTCAGGTTGCGGTATTAATCATCGGCGGAGTAGTAACTTCTTATATCGCTTTGACAACTGTCGCGGAGAACTATACGGGTTATGGAAGTGGCGCTATTGCCGGTTTTAAAGTGCTTATGCATAATGCTCCTGAACATTTCAAAATGATCATTCCAAAACCAAGTGCAGAACAAATTGCGTCGCATGCGGTTGGAGATAACCAAAATAATATCAACAAATATCTTACTTTTCCAGGGCTGGCTTCTTATGCAGCAGGTATCTGGATTATTAACTTGAACTACTGGGGTTGTAATCAATATATTACTCAAAGAGCATTGGGCGCTGACCTTCAGACTGCCAGGTCAGGTATTTTGTTTGCGGGCTTCTTAAAGTTATTTATGCCTGTCATTGTTATGTTACCTGGCATTGCCGCTTTCGTTTTGTTTAAAGATGGTCATGTTTTATTAAAAGACGGTCATATGCACCAACTGGTAGGTGGAAAAGATGGTGCATATTCTGCGGTTCTTACTTTTCTTCCGACAGGTTTAAAAGGCTTGTCTGTAGCTGCTTTGACCGCAGCCATTGTCGCATCTCTTGCCGGTAAAGTCAACAGTATCTCTACCATATACACCTTAGACATTCACCAGAAATATTTTGGCAAAGGCAATGAAACGGGGCTGGTGTATGTTGGTAGAATTGCGGTGTTTATAGCAATGATACTTGCCGTGTTATTTACCTGGAATGACTTATTAGGTATAGGCGGCGTTGGCGGATTTACATATATACAGAAATATACAGGCTTTATAAGCCCTGGTGTATTCGCCATGTTTTTCCTCGGAATGTTCTGGAAGCGCACCACAGGTTTAGCCGCCATTGTAGGCGTAATTTTAGGCTTTCTGTTATCAGTGTTCTTTAATGAATTCGCTCCCCGTGTAATGGGCAATAGCACTTTTTTATATACTGCTTATCCAAACGGTGCAGGAGGTTACGAAATTCCTTTCCATATCTGTATGGGCTTGTCATTCATGTTTACTATGATTGTTATGATAGCTATTAGTTTGGGAGGTCCAAAAGTGAATCCCAAAGCTTTTGAACTGGATACAGAAATGTTTAAAGTAAAGCCGCAAACGCTTGCTTTAATCATTGTAATACTGCTGCTAATAGCTGCTTTGTATGTTAAGTTCTGGTAAAGAATAATATACTTTATTAATCAAAAAAGAGGTTATCCATTGTATGAGATAACCTCTTTTTATTGCGGTATTTATTATAGTTGTCAAGGCAGTGTCATTAACATAAGGTTTTTTTGTGGGACAAACATTTGCTCTTTCTTCTGCTCCGGTTGTGTCACTCCCTTGTACCACATCTTTTCATAGCAGCTCATACTCCTGCATTATCTGTACAACATGTGCTCTTACATTTTTATGTACATATTTGTTTAATCATTTTTGAAACACATAGAGACAGTAGGTTCAGTAGAAATCATAGAATCTATGTGCTCTTACATTTCTATGTACATATTTGTTTAATCATTTTTGAAACACATAGAGACAGTAGGTTCAGTAGAAATCATAGAATCTATGTGCTCTTATATTCCTATGTAGCTATGTGTTTAAATCAATTTTGAAACACATAGAGACAGTAGGTTCAATAGAAATCATAGAAATCTATGTGCTCTTACATTTCTATGTACCTATGTGTTTCAAAATGACTAAATGACCCAAGTAATTCAATTAATTGTTACCGGCGTGCTGTATAAGTAACGTCAGGGGCAGAAGGTTTATGTTCAAACTTTTTTGAAGCAAAAAACAACATACTGATAATGGCTATTGAAACAATAAACGCTGTTATAAAGCTCATCATCTGTATTAGCGGTTCTTCTGCGTTTTTGTTTATTACTTTAATTAAAAGGTTCTTCATTTTAGATTGGTTTAATAAGCAAAGGTTGGTCTTATATTTAGTCTTCAATGCTTCTTCAGGTTAAACAAATAGCCGGCAAAGACACATATTTTCTTAGCAAAGAACACCGCTGGAGATAGATGTAAAACAAATATCAAAGCCGAATCTTTCAAAGACTTGCTGTATTGCTGTAAATAATCCTTTTTCTTTGCGGGGAATATGAAGTATTCAAATTACATAGGTATAGCTGCTGCTGCTGCGTTAATTGCTTTTTGTTTTTTTCCCTGGGTATATATTCAGTCTGTCAATACCATCGTGACCGGTTTACGTGCCGAACATACTAATTTTGGCAAGCCCGGGTTGCTTCATATTATTCTTGCCGTTATTTCCATTGTTTTTTTCGTTGTGCAAAAAATATGGGCAAAACGAATAAACCTGTTTGTTTGCACATTCAACCTGGCCTGGTCGATCCGCAATTTTTTGATAGTAACACAATGTGAGCAGGGAGATTGCCCTGAGAAGCGTGCAGGAATATATGCGGTTGTATTGCTTTCCATTTTAATGCTGGTGATGTCTACGCTGCCCGAAATGAAATTGAAGGAATAGAATTATGTTTAACTGTCAAGCTGTATAAAAAATAATGTTTGCAACTATTCATAATTTTAAATTTTATAAAAAGGCATTTTTGTACTTTCACCGAACACTTCCTTATAAAAATATTGTTGGAAGAGGAGTTTAGTTTTATCAATTAATAGAAAGTCATGATTAAAATTTACGCTACGTCTTTACTGCTAAGTTGTTTTGTTTGCACTTGTGCTTTTTCTCAGAAAACATTTAGTGCCAATTCATTTAAACTGCACAATAAACCAGCAGCAGAATTTAACCGAACAAATGCAGGAGTAAGCCGAACAAACGCAGCAGGTTGTGATACAATAAATCTTCCCGTACCTGACAACTGGTCTTTTAAATTATATTACTCAGTACAAAGTGGAGTAATTAATGGCTTCGTTACAGGAGCTAATGGCTTTGGAGACCAGGAAAAAGCTGCTTACTTTGATGTATCTTCTTCAGTTGATACCTATTTGACTAAAGTTTGGATCTTATTTGGTGTTGCTAATTCCAATACAACAGCTAATTTGTCTAAAGTCGTTCCGGTTAAAGTATATGATGGAACAACCGGAGTACCTGGTAATCTTTTGACAACGGTAAACTCTACTTTATCTGACATTAAAAGTGATGTGGACGGTGGATATGTAACAGAAATAGTCTTTCCTGCAGCAATTACTTTGCCTGCTTCAAAGAAATTTTTTGTCTCTGTTGATGTTAGCAATCTTACTTGGACCTCTTCAGTTAAAGACTCCCTTGGGATTATATCTACTGATGCTGATGAAGTAACTGCAGGACAAAATGGTTTTGGAATGGAAAAATATAGTAATCAATGGGCGACGTTTGCAGATAGTTGGGGCGCTGATTTCGGCCTCTATATTTTCCCTTTTGTGAGTACTAACGCTACTTGTGCTCTGGCTCTGCCTATTACGCTGAGATCTTTCACAGGTGAACGCAGCTCTGCAGGCAATGTTTTGTCATGGACAACCCAGACAGAGCTAAACAGCCAGGGCTTCGAATTGCAACGCTCTGCAGATGGCAATAATTACAGTACACTTGCCTTTGTGAAATCGAAGGCTGTAAATGGTAACAGCACCTCGACGCTTAACTATCAATTTACAGATACGAGACCATTTAGCAGCAAAGGATACTATCGCCTAAAACAAGTTGATAAAGACGGAAAAGCAGCATTTTCACCGGTAGTATTAATTAAGGGAGATAAACCTGCTACGCTGGTTTTATCCAATGTATATCCCAACCCTGCACAAAGTGAACTGAATGTTATTTTAAATGCACCTGCTACGCAAAAGATTAATTTGATAATAACAGATCTCGCAGGCAGAGTGGTAATGCAACAGGCGAAGCAGGTTGATGCAGGAGATAATAACCTCTCTCTCAATGTTGGCAAGCTTGCAGCCGGTAGTTATGTGATTAAAGCGGTTTGCAATGCAGGTTGCGAAACACTCGTGACCAAATTTGTTAAGCAATAGCGGAAACAATAATAGAAGGTTGTAATTAAAAAAAAGCTGCTCAATTTGGGGCAGCTTTTTTTATTAGTGTTTTTATTTCCCTTTAAAATAAGTTTTGTTTATAAACGTTGATACAAACGGACAAAGAATTCATTCTTCTTAAACCGGTATGTATGAAAACAAGGCTACTTTTTCTTCTTTTATTTACAATGCCTGCTTACGGAATATTTTCGCAGGTTTTATATTCGAGCACGGCTGAGATTGGTAACAGGTACAATCCTGGGCTTAGCAAGAGCGGCACTCCAAATGTTATGTTTGATGATGTATCTTTCGCCGACTCCCTTGTATCAGGAAGCGATTCTATTAGCATAACAAAAGTGAAAGTCGGTATAAGAAGAACGGTTAATGCACCTGCAACCGATGTGCAGATTTATTATACAACGCCTAACGATACCTCCACTACAATAAACACAGTAATAAAAATACCTCCTGTTTTGCTTGGCACAGTGTCTTTGCCTGCAAACGGGGCTTCTTTGGTAACCACGGTTGTTTCTTTGGGAGATTCTGTTTCAGCTCTGTTTAAAATAAAAACAGACACAAGTACATTTTACCCTGGTTATCAAACTTTTTTTATAGGAGCGTCTTTATCAAGCGACAATATTGCAAATGGCATCCGTTTTACCTCGCCATCTGCAGTTAACCAGGATTTCGTTTGGATTTACAATTCAGACTCATCCGGTTCCCGTTTCGCAGGTAATTTTAGTGGTAATCCCCCTGCCACATTTTATATCCAGGTTTTCGGAAAAGCTTCTGTCAACTCTTCTATCCTGCCGGTTACGCTTTCAAAATTTATAGGAGAGCAGAAGGATGGCGTAAATTATTTAACCTGGACAACCCGAACCGAAACAAACAATACAGGTTTTGAGGTACAACGTTCAGCAGACGGAATAACATTTAACCCAATTGCTTTTGTAAACTCAAAAGCCAATAACGGAAATAGTGCGGCAGCGCTTACTTACAATTATTCGGATGCAAAACCTTTTTCAGGTAAGACGTATTACCGGTTACGGCAGGCAGATAAAGATGGACATTCCACCTTATCGACTATTGTGCTGTTAAAAGATGATAAGACCAGGGTGATTACGTTTACCAGTGTGTATCCAAATCCTGCAAAAGCGGTATTAAATGCAGTTGTAACAGTGCCGGTGAGCGAAAAAGTAAACATCACGGTCACTGATTTTACAGGAAGAATAGTAATGAACCAATCTGCAGAGTTGATAGCGGGTGATAATTCGCTGTCTATAAATATTTCGAAGCTGTCTGCAGGAAATTATGTAATTAAAGCTGCCGGCGCCAACGGACAGGCTGCTATCAGTCATTTTGCAAAACAATAAAAAGAGATGCAGTGTATAGCTGCTATTAAAAGATGTAGTACAAGGGAGTGATGCAGTGTATGAGCTGCTATGAAAAGATGTAGTACAAGGGAGTGACACAACCGGAGCAGAAGAAAGAATAAATGTTTGCCCCCTTAAAAAACTTTACGTTAATGATATTGACTGCAATATTAAAACAAAAGCCGCGCAATTGCCCGGCTTTTGTTTTAATCTCAAATGAAGATTAAGATCAAGGAGTCCCTTCCGTAACATTGTCGTTGCTTTCGCTTCCGAGGCTATAATCATTGTTTTCTTCGTCTTCTTCACCTTCGTCTTCCATTTTGTCGTCTTCATCCACACCCGACATATCGAGGTCGCCTCCTGATACATCTGTTGCCGAACTGCCTTCATTCAGCTTATCACCTTCGTTGTCTGTTTTATCTAATTCCGCTTCTCTTAACGAAGGATCATCTTCAAGCGGCATATCTTCATCAGCCCTTTTCAGCAGCGTTCTTTCTGTTGATGATACATCGGCTTCATTACCCATTACGAGGTCTGTATCTTCATCCGCATCATCATCACCAAACAATCCGAGACCTTCTTCATCGTCTGAGGAGATTGTGGAGTCCTGCATTTCGCCAATAGCAGGAACAACTATGTTTTCCTGCCCCGGTATATCGCTTACATCGGGAAGGTCAATGATGACGGTTTCTGATTTCATTTTTTCTTCATCCTGCGGGGAGTCGTGTATGTCTCCTGCCATCAGTGCGTTTTGCCTTGTTACATTTACCTCACTGCTATCAGAAGCATTATTTTGAGTTGTATTATCGCCGGTACTCATAGTGTTGTTTAGCTAAAGGGTTTAAAATTTTGTGCCACTAAGCGACTTTTATATTTGCCTGCTTCCGGGCATCCTCTATCAAATCCTGGCATTGCAGTAAAGCCGCCGCATAAGGTTCGTACAAAACGCGGGCAGGAGGTTGGTTTTCACTCAGCTCCGCATCCCATAATCCCGCATTGTGCCACGGAGATAAATGATCCCAGTCGGGGCGGTCGATAATCGGGTAGAGGCAGATGCCATAAAAAGGAACTCCCATCTCTATAGCTGCTGCGGTTTCTTCGGCAATCATATTTATCCACTGTGGCCGGTCTTCTTTTGGATGACTGGTTTCTGTGAGCGCTATTGGCTTTTGATACCGATCGTATATCTCAAGGTATAGATTTCGCAATGGAACCCAGCGTGGGTCAAAAGGATCGTTTTTCCAAAGCAGCGGCTTCCATACATCTATTTCCCATTGGTTCTGATAATAAAAATTTACCCCGGCAATATCAAGGTATTCGGGCTTGCCACCCAATTCGGGACTAACCAAACCGCAAAGCATATCTACCGCCTGGTACTGATAATTGTGCCAGATGCGTGCCTGTTCTGCTCTTTCGGGAGACGCGTTTAATTCTGCTACTGCATTAATAAGCGGCTCAGTCGTTAGAATGATTACAGCAGGATCGGCTTCCTTTAAAGCGGCAACTCCCTCAATATAAGCACGCATAAGCGCATATTTAACCTGCCAGCCATAACCCCTGCAATATGGAGAAGTGCCGCATTGGTCGCCGCCGAGCCACGATAAAAAGCTTACTTCGTTTATAGGTGTAACTACGAGCGTTCCATAAGGATCGAAGTCGCGATACATTTTTACAAAAG
>CAXUMK010000183.1:0-11219 GCA_964251885.1 uncultured Segetibacter sp.
TTCTATTTTCAGTTTTTCAACAAAACCAGCCCTTCCTTCTTCGCAAAGTCGAATTGCATCTAATAACAAATCTGCGTCACCCCAGTGATATACTTCAACAAATTTTTGATAGTTAAAGTACAACTTCTTGCATACAGTTAAGGCTAAGTCAAATTGTTTTTGATATGGAAGAATTTCAAGCTGCTTTTTAAAAAGAGAAACGTACTCGTTATAATTCATGTTGTTTTCTATTAACGCTTAACGAACAAGTTTTGCCTTGGTGGATTTGAAAACCCTCCGTCAAGGCAAAAAAATTTATTATTTCGTTCAAAGATTAAAAATTTATTCTCCTTTTTAAAGGAATTCTTTTAGCCCGAAACAAAGCGGATAATATATTCAGTCCCGTGTGACTCCAACATTAGCCCCACTATTAGTAATACTCTTTTTAAACCTGAAAAGCAGAATTAAACAATAGGCATTATATTTATAAATACTAAGTAAAAACTCAACTGACTTGTTTATGAAACAAACACTTATTTTTTTCGCATTTATCCTAACCTTTTCTTATTGCTCTTTTGCTTCTGTTGATACTGTCAGCATTTATAGCAACAGCATGTTTAAAAATGTAAAGTGCGTAGTTGTAACTCCCACCAATTATAAAAAGTCTGGAACAGGTTATCCTGTTGTTTATCTGCTTCACGGCTACAGCGGAAAATACAGCGACTGGGCGATACAGGACCCCGAACTGCAGAAACTGGCCGACGAAAACCAGTTAATGATTGTTTGCCCCGATGGCGCATTCAGCAGTTGGTACTTTGACAGTCCGGTTGATTTGACGATGCATTATGAAACCAATGTTGCAGTTGAAATACCTGCTTATATCGACTCTCTTTACCATACCATTAAAAACCGTAAGGCAAGAGCAATCACAGGACTCAGTATGGGCGGTCACGGCGGCATGTTTTTAGGCTTCAGGCATGCAAATTTTTTTGGCGCCTGTGGAAGCATGAGTGGTGCGCTGGATGTGAGCCTGATAACGCATGGTTATGAGGTAGAAAAAAGATTAGGAGATACCATTATAAACCGGCAAAATTATCTCGACTGGTCAGTAATAAATGTGGTGGAGAAATATCCTGCAGATTCATTAGCCATTATGATGGATTGCGGCACAGAAGACTTTATTGTTGAGATGAGCAGAAGAACGCATGCAAAAATGCTGCAGCTAAAAATTCCCCACTCTTACACAGAAAGACCAGGAAAACATGATTGGGATTACTGGAGAGAAGCTATAAAATACCAATTACTTTTTTTCAAAGAGTATTTTAAGACAGGTAAAATCTCGTAAAAGATATTTCAAAGATATTTTCATAGATATGCCACACCTTCGAGGTGTGGCATATCTTAAGTTGAGTATCTATAAAGAAAAATTTTTAAAACCCTTGAAAAAAGCAAAATAGAAATCCACACGATGAACGGAGCGTCGCAACAACTGCCAAATAGATTTTCGCAAAGCCGAAGAACAAAGAAAAAAAATCATTACAAAAAAAGGCTGCAACATCTGTCAACTGTCATCTGGTATCTGTCATCCAGCATTATCCTCAAACTAATAAGTCGTTCCATCAATCACTTTCACCTTCTTTTTACCGACTTTCTTCTCAAAGTCAAGTACTTCTTTAGGTTTCGTTTTTGCCTGTCCTTTCGCGGTTTTTGCTATAGAGGAGTCTGCTGCTGCATCTCCTGCGGCAGTGGCATTTTTAAAAGGATCCTGTAATTTATCTAAAAAATAATTTTCTGTTTTTGTAATTAGTCCGTCCTCGTAATAATTCCATTGGCCGTGCTTAACGGTAGTACCTTCTATTTTAATCACCTGCCTGTAAATTTTATTCTGGTCAACCGGGTCGTACACGTCAATGGTATCATAAGGATTAGCAGGATTTACCGCTTTCCAGCTTTCTTCTCTTATAATGCCTGCTATGTTGTAATACTGGCATTTGCCATCTTTGTTACCCCAGCGATATCGTTCGACAGCATACAAATCTCCCATTGTTGTATACGTTCTCCAAATGCCTTCCTTTTTACCATCTTTATACACCCCTTCTTCATCGCGGCCGGGCTCGCCCCGTAGACTTTCAATCTTAACAACCCACTTGCCCTGCCTTAGATCTTTATTATCAATACAATTAATGGTGTCGTTGTTATTGGTAAGCCGGTAGCTTTTCCATTGCGCAAACGAAGAAAATGAGATAAATAAACAGGAAATAAAAAGCCACTTCATTATTAATTATTATAAAGATGAAATTAAAATGAATTTAAGAGAATTACATGAAGATAGTGTTAAAGATGTAACCAAAAGAGGTGTTTGATTATTCAAAAAGACTTACTATAACCTTATTTCTTTTCTAAAAGATATCTTACTGCTAATTCATATCCTTTCAAACCCAGCCCTGCAATAGTCCCTTTACATTTTGCAGAAACGTAACTTATCTTTCTGAATTCTTCTCTTGCCTGTACATTACTTATATGCACTTCAATAACAGGAACGGTTATAGCTGCAATGGCATCGCCAATAGCAACCGAAGTATGTGTATAGCCGCCTGGATTTATAATGATGCCATCATAATCAAAACCAAATTCCTGCAACTTATTAATTAACTCTCCTTCGACATTGCTTTGATAATATACAAACCCGACATCGGGAAATTCCTTTTTCAGGCTTTCAAAGTACTGCTCAAAGTTTTGTTTACCGTACACCTCGGGCTCACGTTTGCCAAGCAGGTTTAAATTAGGTCCGTTGATGATTGCTATTTTCATACTCCATGACGCCCCAGCCCTAAAGGGAGGAGAGAGTTTTGATCGTTGGTAAATAAATTGAAGAGTCTCATTTTTAAACGGGTTTTATAAGCCTCCCCTTTGGGGAGGTTTGGAGGGGCCGCCTTGCTTCATCATCTCTATAAACTCATCAAACAAATACCGGCTGTCGTGGGGACCGGGAAAACTTTCGGGATGGTATTGTACGCTAAAAGCTAGTTTATCTTTCATTCTGAAGCCCTCAATGCTGTCATCATTTAAGTTTATGTGTGTAATCTCGATATTTGGATTATTTCTTACGGCTTCGGGGTCTACGCCAAAACCATGGTTTTGAGTAGTGATTTCGCATTTACCTGTTACCAGGTTTTTTACAGGATGATTTAATCCCCTGTGACCATGATGCATTTTATAAGTAGGAATATCATTTGCCAGTGCCAACAATTGATGACCGAGGCAAATTCCAAAAACAGGTTTTTCTTCCTGCAAAATTTCTTTTAAAGTATCTACAGCATATCCCATCGCATCGGGGTCGCCGGGCCCATTGGAAATAAAGTAACCGGTGGGATTGAAGGTTTTCATTTCACTTACCGAAGCATTTGCCGGAAAAACTTTTACATGCGCCCCTCTTGACGTCATGCAGGTAAGGATATTTTGCTTCACTCCGTAGTCAACCACGGCAATTTTTATTTCGGCATCTTTATCACCCTGTTCGTAAGATTCCCGGGTCGATACTTTAGAAGCCAGCTCGAGCCCATCCATACCGGGTACTTTAGCAAGCTCTTGTTTCAACTGCTCCACATCTAAAATTTCTGAAGAAATGATACAGTTCATCGCCCCTTTGGTTCGCACATGTGCCACCAGGGCTCTTGTATCTACCTCTTCAATGGATACAATTTCGTTTTCTTTCAGGTATGCGTCTAAAGAACCCTGCGCCTGTTTACGACTGTACAACTCCTCAAGATTACGTCCTATGAGTCCCTGAATTTTTACTGTATTACTTTCAACATCGCTTTCTTTTACTCCGTAATTACCAACATGCACATTGTTCATAATAATGATCTGCCCATAGTAGCTCGGGTCGGTAAAAACTTCCTGGTAACCTGTCATTCCCGTGTTGAAACAAATCTCGCCGGTAGTGGTTCCTTTTTTGCCAAAGGCTTTACCATGATAAGTTGTTCCATCTGCAAGAAGTAAAATCGCTGTGGGGTGATTGTTCATGTAAATGTTATGCTTGTTCAATTAATGGATTTAGTACAAGTAAGCCCCGCCTAAGGCGGGGACAGTGTTGCTGCCTTTTTTTTAAGCCGGTACCAAAATTATTGCTATCATTAAAGACGTTGTCCTAAAGTTACCAACAGCAAAAAAGGCAAAGCCGTTATGACTTTGCCTTTCGTTATTTTGTAACCGTACATTATTCAGCAGCTTTTTCTTCTGACTTATTTTCTATAACCGCTTCATCAGCATTTGCGTCAGTAGCAGCAGGAAGTTCTGCAGCAGAAGTGACTTCAGGCGCATTAGTTGCCGGAGCAGCAGTTGTACCTTCAGCAGTAATGGTTGTGTCTGCAGCAGTAGTCGCTGTACCTTCAACAGTAGTCGCTGTACCTTCAACAGTAGTCGCTGTACCTTCAACACCTCTCCTGCTACGTCCGCGACGGGTTCTTTTACCTGCAGCTTCTGTCTGCGAAGCAACGCCTTTACCATACACATCGTTGTAATCAACCAGTTCGATGAGCGCTAATTCTGCATTATCACCAACACGGGTTCCTAACTTAATGATACGGGTATAACCACCGGGGCGGCCTTCAATTTTCAAACGAACTACATCAAACAATTCTTTGATGGCTTCTTTATCCTGCAGGTAGCTGAACACGATACGGCGCTGGTGAGTAGTATTGTCTTTTGATTTTGTAATAAGCGGCTCCACATACTTCCTTAAAGCTTTCGCTTTAGCTAATGTTGTAGTGATACGCTTATTAGCGATTAACTGGCTGGCGAGGTTACTAAGCAAAGCAGCGCGGTGGCTGGCTGTACGGCCAAGATTATTGATTTTGTCTCCGTGACGCATGACTGTTTGTTTTATGAGTTGTACCGTGTCAGGAATTACAACCCGTGACCCCCAACCCCTAAAGGGGCTATAAAAGTTGTTTTATAAATATTGTGTCTTCCTTCTTCCTCCTCTCCCTTCAGGGAGAGGCCGGGTAAGGGTTTAATAATCGTCTTTATCCACCCCTAATTTACCCAAATCCATTCCGAAGCCTAAGCCTCTTTCGTTTAGTACCTGTTCGATTTCGCTTAAAGACTTCTGACCGAAGTTTCTGAACTTCATAAGGTCTTCCTGCTCGTACTGAACAAGCTCGCTTAAGCTGTTGATTTTAGCGGCCTTCAAACAGTTGAATGCACGAACCGATAAATCAAGGTCTTCCAATGGCGTTTTTAAAACCTTGCGAAGCTGTAGTGTTTGCTCGTCTACAAGGTCTTCTTTCTTCTCTTCTTTGCTGTCGAATGTGATGTTCTCATCAGTAATGATCATCAGGTGCTGTATCAGGATACGCGAAGCCTGCTTAACTGCTTCTTCGGGATGAATGGTACCATCTGTAGAAACATCCATTACCAATTTTTCAAAGTCAGTTCTTTGTTCAACACGTGTATTTTCGATTGTGTACTTAACATTCTTAATAGGAGTGTGAATACTGTCAATGGGAATATATCCAAAAACAGAATCTTTCACCCTGTTATCTTCAGCCGGAACATAACCACGACCTTTTGCAATCGTAATCTCGATATCAAGCTTAGAGCTGTTATCCATTGTACAGATAAGTAACATCGGATTCATTACTTCAAAAGCCTGGGTTGCATCGCCAATCATACCGGCCGTAAACTCCGTTTGATTTTTAATGCTGAGAGTTACTTTCTCGTTGTTGACTTCGCCGTCAACTCTCTTTTTGAAACGAACCTGCTTAAGATTTAGAACGATTTCGGTTACATCTTCTGTAACTCCTTTCAGTGTAGCAAATTCATGCTCAGCACCTTCTATCTTAATTCCTACAATGGCGTAACCCTCAAGTGAACTTAATAATACCCTACGAAGTGCGTTTCCAATGGTAAGGCCATAACCTGGCTCCAAAGGACGAAACTCGAACTGTGCATCAAAATCATTCGCTTTTTGTAAAACAATTTTGTCGGGTTTCTGAAAATTTAAAATAGCCATTATGTATTTTACGATTTGTACCCCAAACCCTAAAGTGGGGTTTTATCCACTTGAAAAGCTTGAGGTGGTTGTAATTTTTCTTTTTTGTTGTCAGCTTTTGTATAGCTATTTAACATCGTTGCGTCGCACCCTTGTACTGTAATTCACCCAGCAACAATTATTCGCTCCAATATTCCCCCTTCAGGGGGTTAGGGGGTTACTTACTATACAATTCCACAATCAATTGCTCCCTAATATTTTCAGGAACACTTTCTCTTTCAGGATAAGCGATGAAAGTTCCTTTTAGTTCGCTTTCATTCCAGTCTAACCAGCTAAACTTCTGGTTTTTGCCCCTTATATTACTGGTAACGGCTGTATTGAGAGAACTTTTTTCTTTTAGACCGATACTGTCACCTGGCTGTAATTGGTATGAAGGAACATTAACTACCATACCATTTACAGTAACATGTTTGTGAGAAACCAACTGGCGTGCTGCAGGACGACTTGTTGCAATGCCCAAACGGAAAATTGTATTATCAAGACGCGCTTCTAATAATTTGATCAGGTTTTCACCTGTTACGCCTTTACGGCGTGAAGCTTCTACAAAGGTGTTACGGAATTGTTTTTCCAAAACGCCATAAGTATATTTTGCTTTTTGCTTTTCTTTTAATTGCGTAGCGTATTCTCCTAAAGTTTTACGCTTGCGCTGAGCGCCATGCATACCGGGAGGGTTGCTGTTTTTGCTTAACCACTTTCCGTTGCCTAAAATCGGCTCTCCGAAAATTCTTGAAATCTTGGTCTTTGGACCAGTGTACCTTGCCATGTTCTTATTTTATGTAGATTTTTTAGTTCCCGGCACAGATCATTAAAAATCTTAAAATTCGATCAGTACCAGCTTTAAATTGTATTTCTTTAAGTCCCCCTCCGGGGGATTTAGGGGGGCTTTTATACTCTTCTCTTCTTAGGAGGACGACAGCCATTATGCGGTAACGGAGTTACATCTTTAATCATTGTCACTTCAAGACCAGAGTTAGCAAGTGCACGAATAGCGCCTTCTCTGCCCGAACCCGGTCCTTTTACAAATACATCCACTCTTTTTAACCCTGCTTCAAGAGCTACTTTAGCGGCATCCTGTGCAGCTAACTGAGCTGCATAAGGTGTATTTTTCTTAGAACCTCTAAAACCCATCTTACCTGCACTACCCCAGCTAATCACCTGGCCGGTTTTATTGGTAAGACTGATGATAATGTTGTTGAAGGTAGCATTGATATGAGCATCGCCATAAGCATCTACTTTTACTATTCTTTTTTTGGCAGCAGCTTTTGCGCTGTCCTGTCTCTGTTGTGCTTTCGCCATGATTTTTTATTGAGGTAATCTTCTATTTATTGTATCCCGAATTTCGGAACCTGAACCTTCCCTCCTTTCTAAAACTAACTTCAGACGATCCGGCGAAGATTCAGCATATAAAAAAGCACTAAATACTTAAACACTGTCTAAATACTTACTACTAATATCTTACTACTATTTCTTAGGGGCTTTCTTTTTACCAGCCACTGTCTTACGCTTGCCTTTTCTTGTACGGCTATTGGTACGGGTACGCTGACCACGTAAAGGCAAACCTTTACGGTGACGAAGCCCTCTGTACGAAGCAATATCCATCAGTCGTTTAATACTCATCTGTACTTCACTGCGCAAAGCACCTTCCACCTTAATCTCGCTGTTGATAGTATTACGAATAGCAGTCTGCTCTTCATCATTCCATTGATTCACTTTCTTATTCCTGTCTATTCCATTGGAATCGAGAATATGCTGTGCTGTAGAAAGGCCAATACCATATATATAGGTAAGACCAATTTCGCCTCTTTTATTTTTAGGTAAATCTATACCGGCAATACGCGCCATAAGTACAATTTGAAACCCCTGCCCCTAAAGGGGGAAAGGAAATTTTAGATTATTAGTAATTACTTTATCAATTAAGGTCCCATATAAGCCCCTTTAGGGGTTTGGAGCTTACCCCTGTCGTTGCTTAAAGCGGGGATTTTTTTTGTTCACGATGTAAAGCTTGCCTTTTCTTCTCACGATCTTGCAATCAGCGCTTCGTTTTTTAATGGATGCTCTAACTTTCATTTCTTGTTTTTTATTTCTGTAAGCTTTAAGTAATCAACCTAAAGCGATTAGCATTTTAACTTCCTTACACTCTACCCCTTATTTATACCTGAAAATGATTCTTCCCCTGCTTAAATCGTAAGGGCTCATTTCGACCCCAACTTTATCTCCCGGAAGAATACGTATGTAATTCATCCTCATCTTTCCGCTGATTGTGGCAATTATTTCATGACCATTTTCCAACTTTACCCTAAACATTGCATTTGAAAGGGCTTCAACTATAGATCCGTCCTGTTTAATCAGTGCTTGTTTCGACATACTATTTTTGGGAGCGCAAAGATAAGAGTATGAAAACTATTAGAGAAAAAAACGTGGATAAATTTAACTTTTTTGTGGAAAAGTTAAAAAATAGGTCACTACATGTCGTTAAATTAAGGTAAAATATAAAATTGCTCTCCACACTATCACATGTCTTACAAGCCCAACACATCTTTCATCGTAAAAATTCCTTTCCTGTCTTTTAAAAATTCGGCAGCTTTTACTGCTCCACCTGCAAAGCCAGTACGGCTGTGCGCTGTATGAATGATTTCAATATCATCTATAGCAGAAGCATACTTTATTTTGTGCGTTCCGGGTGCGGGATCAATTCTTTGGCTGGTTATCTGAATCTCCGTCGGATTTTTCGTATGGTGATTGACCCACTTTTTCTTGCGATTGATATTTTGCATGATTTGTTCTGCCAAAGTAATGGCTGTGCCGCTTGGCGCGTCTTTCTTTTGGGTATGATGTATCTCTTCCATTGTCACATCGTACTCATCATAATCATTCATCAGATTTGAGAGATACTTATTCAATTCGAAAAACAGGTTTACACCGATGCTGAAATTACTGGCATATAACAAACTTCCCTCCTTTTCAATACAAATTTTCTTTACTTCCTCCCATTGATGTAACCATCCTGTAGACCCGCAAACCACCGGAACTCCTACCTCAAAGCATTTTATGATATTTTCTGCAGCACTTTCAGGTTTTGTAAATTCAATTATTACATCTGCTTTTGCAAGGTTTTCATTTGTCAATTCTGAAACATTTGCAGAAGAAATTTTTAATACTATTTCGTGACCTTTTTCCAAAGCAATTGCTTCTATGGCCTTTCCCATTTTACCATAACCAATCAATGCAATCTTCATATAACTGATTTTACCGGTTTAGCGTTACCTGCAATTACTTTAAGGAAGAAACAATGTACGCTTTGGTTGTGATCTATAACCGAGCACCAGGCTCAATCCTGCGTTTCCATTTTGCCTTATGACCGGGTTTACTTTTAGCGAGAGGTCTTCACTTACATCAAACTGTTTCAGGTGCCCAAAAACAGTAGCATCTGCAATGTTGAGTCCCCACATAATAAGAAACCATAAAGCAGAGTAATCCCTTGCCTGACGGTATGAATTGCGGTAGTTCTGTAACGATGAAGCTGATATGGGCTGCAAATCGGGATACACTTTTGAAGAATCCTGTGGATGGTTTACACGTATATCGTAGGCATCTCTTGTTCTTTTGTACCAGGTGTTATTAAAAAGATAGATGACGGCAACTGTACCGAGAGCGCCATACACAATCGGTATTTTCCAATACTCCCTGTTGTAAGCCTGCCCCCATCCGGGAATAATAAGCGACCGCAAAGTGGCAGTTCCGGGATTGTGCTTTGGGACAATTAAAATAGTGTCTTTATTAATGATCGTAACGCCGGTATCTTTTGTGAAAGCAGGATTTTTCTTCTCTGTGGTTGAGTCGGTTGAGATAATGACAGGTTTGTTTTTTTGCGAAAAAGCATTTGAAACGCCCAGCCAACAAACGAAAAACAGAATATGCGTAAAACCTTTCATGATACTTTTTAACTTGCCGGTACATTCATCTGCTCCAAAATCTTGTTCAACTCCTGCAGCGAATAGTAATCTATGCTGATGCTGCCGAAGCCGTTTTTATTGTGAGCCAGTTTTACTTTGGTACCGAAATGAGAAGCTAAGTTATCTTCAATGCGTTTGTAGGCTGGCGGCAAAGAAGACTTTACAGAAGATTTAACCTTCTCTTCGTTTTTGTAAAGCTGGCGTACAAGGTCTTCTGTTTGTCTTACACTTAGCCCTTTTTCTTTTACTTCGTTGTAAATAAAAAGTTGCCTGTCCACTGTATCTACATTTACCAGAGCTCTTGCATGACCCATGCTCAGGCTACCGTTTCGAACCGAAAGCTGAATGTCAGGCGGTAATTTTAGCAAACGAATGTAGTTGGTAACGGTGCTTCTCTCTTTTCCCATTCTTTCTGCAACCTGCTCCTGCGTGTAGTCGAGCTCTTCCATCATACGCTTGTAGCTAAGGGCAACCTCTATCGCATTCAGGTCTTCACGCTGCAGGTTTTCTAATAGGGCAAGCTCGAGTAACTGCTGGTCGTTGGCGTGACGTATGTAAGCGGGAATGTCTTTGAGACCGGCTAACTTAGCAGATCGCAGTCTTCTTTCACCGCTGATCAACTGGTATTTGCCATCGGCTAATTGTGTAACGGTAATCGGCTGAACAATATCGTGCATTTTAATGGATGCTGCAAGTTCATTCAAAGCCTGTTCATCAAAATCGCGGCGGGGCTGTTTTGGATTAATGGAAATTTTATCCATGTTAATCCGGTTGATGCCGGTAACTGTTTCTACAACCGGTCCTTTTAGTGTGCCTGCGGTTGTTTTTAAATCTGAATCTATGTTTTGCAAAAGGCTTCTGATGCCTTTGCCCAATGCGTCTTTTTTATTTGGCTGGTTCATTTATTTTACGATTTGTCAGTAGTGGGGAGTAAGGTGTAAGGCACAAGGTGTAAGGACTAAGGTTGAAGTTATAAGGTAGTATAAGTTGGAGGTACAGAAATAAGAACTGGCTTTGGGGTTGCTGAACAATGTTTTTCAGTACAAGAGTGCGACGCAACGGCCGATGAATACTGATTCTATAGCTTGCTCCCAAAAAAATATCAGCGATCAAACGTCTTATCTTATCTATTACTCCTAACTCCTTACTCCCAATTCCTTACTCCCTACTCCTACCTCCACACTATTCCATCATTCTTTCTCCCTGTTTAATCTTTGTCAGGTCGTTTTTTT
>CAXUMK010000184.1:0-794 GCA_964251885.1 uncultured Segetibacter sp.
ATATATGATTGGAAAAGATGTGTCCACACGGTAGGTACAAGAGTGCGACGCAACGATGTTGCCATAAAAGACAAATGATGGTAACAAAAGAAATCTTTATCCAGAAAACTTATTCGTAAAAAAGAGGTTTAACAGTAAAGCCAGCCTTTCTTAATAAATTAATCACTCCTTTTTCACCTCCCAGGTGGCCTGCGCCAAAAGCAAAAAACGTAGGCATTTTTTTAGCTTGTTCGCCTATTACGGGTATCCAGTTATGATTGCGGTTTTCGAGCAGGATGTCGCGATATTCTCCAAAGTCTTCTTCTTTTTCGGTTAGCACGTTTAGCTGGTTGATGTCTTTCTTTTTATACACATCCAGCATTTCAAGAAATTCGTTTTTAGAACTGTCTATGTTCAGCAGCATTTCAACCAGCATCTTTGACTGCACTTTGTAAGGTATCTTTTCAAAAACGTCCATTTGGTCCTGCAGCTTTTCAAGACCTTTTATTTCAATGCCTTTTTCTTTAGCCATTTTTTGAAAAACATTTTCCCAGCTTTCGGGCGTACAGCCTAATAACGAAGGATAAATCATAGACATCAGCAAAAAAGGCTTTGCGGTGTTAAGCATTTTTAAAGGTAATCCGGTAGCCTTCTGAAAGACTGTATTTGCGCTATCAAATTGATTCCCCATCATTCCTTGTAATGTTGATGTGTCTTTCATCTGCATGCCGGCCATCATATCTTTCATCATATCGGGGTCGTCCATGTCGAGTTCTAAAAATAATTCCCCTGTTGTGTTGAATTTCTGCGTAACC
>CAXUMK010000184.1:804-11197 GCA_964251885.1 uncultured Segetibacter sp.
AACCACTTCGGGCATCTTTAAATCGTTTGCGCACATCAGATGAATGGTTCCAAACAAAAACGACGGTTTGCCGACGCCATTTCCTGATACCTGCCACAACAGCGTTTTTTCAGTTGGAACCTGTGCTTTTACAATCGAATAACAAATCACAATCAACAAAACGAGAGAACCTTTTTTCATAAAATCTTTTGTAAAGTGAAAGTACGAACAGAAGTTAACCCGCTTTGTGGTATTAAAATTTTTGGCAAAAAAATAAACCCGGCGTAAAAACACCGGGTTTCACAAAACCAAAACCAACTGCTATGAAACATTCTTTACACAATATCTTTGAACTGCAGTTGGTATGTTTGGTTTAATCGATTATTGAATTGAAATTTGTTTAGGAGCATTTTTAACTTCTTCTTTTTTTGGAAGAAAAACTTTCAAAATACCGTTTTCATATTTTGCTTCAATGCCTTCAGCATTCACTTTTTCGTCAAGACTGAAAGAACGTTTAAAGCTTTGAAAAGAAAATTCTTTTCTTACTGATTTTAATTCTTTTTGATCAGCCTGTTCTTTTTTCTCATAACTAACGGTAAGCAAACCGTTGTCAATGTTAATCTTGAAGTCTTCTTTGTTTCTGCCGGGAACGTTAAATTCTACGTTATAACCGTTTTCACTTTCGGTAATATTTACCTGGGCGGCAGAATTACTTCTTACATCGTTTCCCCAGGTTGCAGGAAAAGCGCCGAATAACTCATCAAAAACATTGGTAAAGTTTCTGTTTGCGGGATAAGATTTTGTAACTATCATAATTGTAATTTTTATTTGTTTGAATGCATTAAATCAAATGACGTTCCTTTTCTTAAAACAGTAATAAAAGTCAAAAATAATTGAATTTGGTATGACATAACGTCTTATTCCAATTATTTTACTGACATAATTACCATTAACATTCCTTTTTTGAATATTAATTACATTTCTACGTATTTTTGTTGCCTGATTAAAATTAACCTTACCTCTAAATAAAAGTAAAATGTATCCTGAAGAAATAGTACTGCCGATGAAAGCGGAGCTTACTGAGAATGGCTTTGAAGACCTTGATACTCCCGAATTGGTTGATGAATATATAAGTAAAGAAGGAACCACTTTAGTAATGATTAACAGCGTTTGTGGTTGTAGCGCAGGTTCTGCAAGGCCAGGTGTATTAATGGCTGTTGCCAACTCAGATAAGAAACCCGAAAACCTGACGACCAGTTTTGCCGGTTTTGATACCGCCGCCATACAAAGAGTACGTCAGCATCTGTTGCCTTATCCACCATCTTCACCTGCAATTGCCTTGTTTAAAAACGGTGAACTGGTTCACTTTGTTGAAAGACACATGATTGAGGGACGGCCTGCACAAATGATTGCACGTAATCTAATTTCCGCTTTTGAACAGTATTGCTAAAAGCAATTAGTAATAGTAAAATTTAATCCGTGCTGTTTGCAGAAATTGCCATGGATGGTTTAGTAAATATCCTCCTCCATTTCTATGGGGGAGTTTTTTATATCAATACTTTTCTGCAATGCTATAATGGCAATTTCTGTTTAACATTGCAGTTCATACTTTCGCTGAAACGAATATCAATCAATGTATCCTAATTTATATTACGCCTTCAAAGGTTTGTTTGGAGTTGACTTTACCGGGCTGAAGCTGGTTAACTCTTTTGGGTTTTTCGTTGCATTGTCATTTATTGCCTGCGCTGCTGCTTTAACTTCAGAATTAAAAAGAAAAAGTAAAGAAGGACTGCTCTCATATAAAGAAGAAAAAATAGTGGTGGGTAAGCCAGCATCTGCAATTGAATTACTGTTCAACTTTATTTTAGGCTTTATAATGGGCTATAAATTAATAGGCGCTTTTATAGACCGTAATGCTTTAATTGATACACAAACCTATATTTTATCGGGCCGTGGCAGTTGGGTTGCAGGAATTGTGATGGGTCTGTTGTTTGCATTTTTAAAATGGCAGGAAAAAAACAAAGTAAAACTGGCAACACCTGAAGAAAGAACGATTAGAATATGGCCTCAGGACAGGGTAGGAGATATGGTTATTTATGCTTTTATCTTTGGGTTTATAGGCGCTAAAATTTTTCATAATCTTGAAAATATTGATGACCTGGTAAGAGACCCTGTAGGTTCTCTTATTTCATTTAGTGGCCTTACTTTTTACGGGGGGTTAATTTGTGCTACTATCGCTATATGGCAATACTGCAAAAGAAATAACATGAAGCCCATCTATGTTGCCGATGCAATCGCTCCCGGTATGATGCTCGCTTACGGCATAGGTCGTATGGGTTGCCAGGTTGCCGGAGACGGAGATTGGGGAATAGTAAATACGCATCCCAAACCCTTTAGCTGGTTACCCGATTGGGCCTGGGCTTATACCTATCCGCACAATGTGATTGGCGAGGGAGTACATATACCTGATTGTGTAGGTCAATATTGCGCACAATTGCCGAATGCTGTTTTTCCAACTCCTTTGTACGAAATAGTCGCCTGCCTGCTCCTGTTTGTTTTTCTATGGAGCATTCGTAAAAGAATAAAAACACCCGGCGTTTTAACGGCAATTTATTTAATAGTGAATGGTGTTGAGAGATTTCTGATTGAACTGATAAGAGTGAATACAAGGTATCATTTCTTTGGAATTAGTCCTACACAGGCGGAACTGATTTCTGCTTTCCTGGTTATAAGTGGTGTTACTTTACTTATAGTTTTAAAGAGACGCAATACCATTCAACCCTTAACCAATCGATTGTAAAGCTGACTGATTTTTTAATTTAGAGTAAGTAATGTTTTTTGGAGCCGGTCTGCATTACTACTATTTCACATCGTTGCGTCGCACACTTGTACTTTTGTTCATTATTCAGCAATGACGAAGAGCAGTAGAATTTATTTTTCTTCAAGCCATGATAAAATGACCGGGCGTATAGATATGATAAGCATCCAAAGGAAAAACAGAAACAAAAGTGTTAATCCTATATTTTTTAAAACTATCATAGTAAAAGATGTATAGGGTTAAAAGAGAAAACAAAATACAGTTAAAAGCCTGAAAAGGTCTATTTATCAGTTTTATTTACAATAAGTTAACGTTAAGGCTTAGATATGTAAGCACCTTAATAGAATTTTTTTTCGGCATTTTTTCATTTTTAAAATAGCCGTTTACCTTTACAAAAAAATGCCCATGCCATCATTTGATATTACCAGCAAAGTTGATCTACAAACCTTAGACAATGCTATTAATACAGTAAAAAAAGAAATAGAAAACAGGTTTGACTTCAAAAATAGTCCTGTGGTTATAAGCCTGAACAAAAAAGATTACCTGGTTGATCTGGAAGCAGAAAGTGAAATGAAGCTAACCCAGATCACAGATGTGATATTAAGCCGAAGCATGAAGCAGGGAATAGCCCCTGAAGCTTTTGATTTTAGTAAAGAACATTATCCGAGCGGGAAGATTGTAAAAAAGGAAGTGCCGGTAAAAAATGGAATAAAACAGGAAGATGCAAAAAAAATAGTAAAAGCAATAAAAGACAGCGGTTTAAAGGTGCAGTCGCAAATAATGGATGACGTTATAAGGGTTACAGCTAAAAAAATAGATGACCTGCAACAGGTAATCGCACTATGCAAAAGCAGTAATTTGGGTCTCGCTTTACAATTTGTAAATATGAAATCTTAGACCCGACCTAAAAGGAGTTATCAAAGAAACGTGGAAAGACGCAGCACAGTGAAGCAACAGCTTAAAAAAGCGTAAGGCTTAAAGAGAAGTAAATATTTTGTATAACTTCTAATTGTTTTTGGACAGAAAGTCGTAAGCACTTACTTTTGCCAGTCGAAAATAAAAAAAACATCAGCCGTAAGACAAAGATCAATGAGCGGCTTGTAAAATATCAATACACTTATTATGAAACAAGGTATCCATCCGGCTAATTATCGCTTAGTTGTTTTCAAAGACATGAGTAACGGACATAGCTTTCTAAGCCGTTCAACTGCAAACTCAAGAGAAACTGTACAATGGGAAGATGGTAATGAATATCCGGTAATTAAATTGGAAATTTCCAATACATCGCACCCTTTTTATACAGGTAAAAATATGCTTGTAGATACTGCAGGACGTATCGATAAATTTAAGAAGCGGTACGCAAAAAAATAATTTTTCTCAAATATCGTGAGCTAAGCCCCTTTTTTGAAGGGGCTTTTGCATGTTATTTACATCCGGATTGCTTCATTAATTAGTTGAAAGCCTTTTTTTTCTCTTTTGTAAACAAGAACTTTTCCAAAAGAAACGTGATAATTAAGGCCATTATAACGCCAACAGCATAGCAGACCCAATCGCTCCATAAAAACCCATAGCCTAAAAGAAGGCCAAAAGGAAAAGTATGACGTATTTTTTGAATCCACGGCTCCTGGTATAACTGTGAAATTTCTATACTTATGCAGATCAGGTAAGCAATGAGTGCAATTTTCCAAAGCGGTTTTCGAAGAGCAAGAAAACGGACAACAAAAAACACGCACGTAGCGTACAAAACATCACCTCCATAAATTCTGATAAAGTCAGGTAAGATGACATTCTTAGAACGAGTACCCAGGCCAAGAGGAATGGTGATTAGTATCAGCAAAAAATACATTACCTGTTTGGCTTTGTTCACAATTCTGGTTTTTACTACTATTCATTCTACTTTACCAACTTATGTTTTTCGTGGACTTTCTTTAAAAAGCTCCCATGAAAAGATACGGTACAAGGAGAGACACAACCGGAGCTGCCATAAAAAACGACTGATGGTTACCCAAAAAAATTACAAATACTAAAACATGGCAAAGTGAATGAAACAAAAAATTACTTTAAAGCCGTGCAATTACCATCGTTTTGCAAAAAGTTAAAGGTAACAATTGAGTTGCGGGTGTGAAGGCGGAAAAGAAAATAAATGTACTTTTAATCGTTTAAGAGTAACCGGTATCTAAATACGTAATACTGTAGCGCTATTATAATCGTTTTCAATACAGTTTATACCGTTTTTTTTCTCTTATAATCATTATTTAAGTACCAGGAGTTTATACATGTATACTATACGTTTTGTAATTACGGGCTTCGCTTTTTTGTTTTGTTTTCTGGCTGCTCATGCCCAACCAGGGGCTGAAATTGAAGTTAAGAAACCGAAGAAATACGAAAACCGGAAATTGGCTTCAGAGAAAACAGGGGAGAAAAAATTCACTCTTACGAGAAAGTTGTACCAGAATACAGTTACCCATTACAATTATTATTTTAATGCAAACAACCGCCTTCACGAGGTTGTAAAAGCTGCAAAAACTGCTTTCAGAGAAGATTACTCGCAATTGCTTCCATTTTACAATTACACTCTTGCGCAAACCTCGCAAAGCAAACAGGATTTAGATTCTATCGTGTATAAGTGCACGGCAGGCATCCTTCTGCACGATTTGCGCAACAGCTGGATCGACAATATGTATCTTCTTTTAGGGGAAGCTTATTTTTTTAGAAACGATCTTGACTCTGCAGGATTGACCTTTCAATACCTCAATTTTTCTTATGCTCCGAAAGAAAAAGAGGGTAACTATGATATACCTATTGGAAGTAATTCAAGTAATGAAAAGGGTGAATTCAGCATTGCAACAAAAGAAAAAAACAGCATTTGGACAAAGCTGACCAGCAGGCCACCCAGCAGGAATGAAAGCTTTATATGGCAGATAAGAAATCATATTGAAAAGAATGAGTTACCCGAGGCCGCCGGAGTGATTGAGATACTGAGGCACGATCCTAATTTCCCTAAAAGACTACAGACTAACCTGAATGAAGCGTTGTCTTACTGGTTTTATAAACAGCAGGTATATGACAGCGCAGCCATTTATTTAAGCCATGCTTTGACTGATGCAACCAGCAACAATGAAAAGGCAAGATGGGAGTACCTGATCGCGCAGATGTACCAGTTGTCTCATAAAAATGAGGAGGCGGTCAATTTTTACAATAGAAGCATTGCGCACACGACCGATCCGGTAATGGATGTATACGCGAGGTTAAACTCTATACGCATTAAACGCACAGACAAAAAAGATTATCTGCAGGAAAATATTGACGCCCTTTTAAAGATGGCTAAACGGGAAAAGTATGAAGGTTACCGCGACATCATTTACTATGCGGCTGCCAACATTGAGCTGGAAAGAAACAATTTTAAAAATGCCCAGGATGATCTGCTTAAAAGTGTAAAGTATACGCAAAATAACCCCTCACAGCGAAGCCAGTCTTTTCTCTTATTGGCAGATATAAATTATAACCGGAAAAAATATTCGGATGCATACAATTATTATGACAGTTTAGACGCGAATACACTTAGCCGGAATGAAGATAAAGACAGGGTTACATTTAGAAAGCCCCCGCTAAAAATAATCGCTGCTAATACACTCATTATTACAACCCAGGATAGCCTGCAAGCCCTTGCAAAACTGCCTGCTGCCGAAAGAGATGCTATTATTAAAAAACAGATTAAACTGCTGCGCAAATCTCAGGGGGTAAAAGAAGAGGACGAAGGGCAGAGTTTTAATGCTGCCGTAAGCCAGGCACCTTCGGTTAACCTTTTTGCAGATAATGATAAATCAAGTGATTTTTATTTTTACAATGCATCAACCAAGGCGAAAGGTTTTAGTGAATTTAAATCGCGATGGGGAGATCGGCCTAACGTTGATAACTGGAGAAGGAAGTCATCAGTAGACAAGCAGATACAACGATTAGCAGACGTAGATGATGTAGCTGATAAGGTGTCACTTGCCGATCAGGGTAAAGTGCAAAATAATTCTTATGAAGGGCTGCAGCAAAACATTCCCACTACGCCTGAAAAATTAGATTCAAGTAACAAGAGTATAATGAACGCCTTGTTTTCGTCAGGGCAGACCTTTATGAATAAATTGGAGGAATATCCGTCAGCTATAGAGACGTTTGAAGAGTTATTGCGGCGTTTTCCTAATTCAGCATTTAAAGAAGAAGCTACATTTAACCTTATATATCTTACAGGTAAAACAGGTGACAAGGCAAAAGAAGATCAGTATAAAAAACAGTTATCTTCTGCATCGCCTGATAATAAATGGGCGAAGCTTATCAATCATACTGACAGCAGTAAAAATAGTGTGCAGGCAACCCCCGCTACCAAAAAGTATGAGGAGATCTATAACCTGTTTATCGAAGGTCATTTTGATGAAGCCAAGAATGAAAAGAAGGTGGCCGACAGTCTTTACGGCAAATCGTTCTGGACACCTCAGTTACTCTTTATCGAGTCGATCTATTATATAAAGCAGAATGAAGACTCCACCGCCATTAAAGTGCTTACAGACCTCAGCACTTTATACAAAGGCAACCCGATGGAACAAAGGGCCAAAACGATGATCGATGTACTGAAACGCAGAAAAGAAATTGAAGCATACCTTACCAAACTGCAGGTTACAAGAAACGAAGGCAAAACAACTACTACTAATTTCCCCGCAACCCCGAGGACTGTGGTTAAAACACCAACGCCTGCAACCGTTCACGATTCGGTTATTGTAAAAAAAGATACGGCTGTTGCACCTCCGCCTGTTGTTGTTAAAAACTTCAGTTACGTTGCCACCGATTCGCAATATGTGGTTGTTTTGCTCGATAAAGTTGACCCTGTGTATGCAAGTGAAGCCCGCAATGCTTTTAACCGTTTTAACGCAGAAAAATATTATAACCAGAAGATCAACATCAGCAGTGTGAAACTGAATGACCGGTTTGATATGGTTTTAGAAGGGCCATTTACCAATGCCGATGCCGCTCTGGATTATATTGATAAAGTAAGACCTGTGTCCAAAAGCCGCATTTTGCCCTGGCTGACAGCAGAAAAGTATAGTTTTTTGATTATCAGCAATACAAACCTGGGAGTGCTGAAATCAAATAAAGACATGGATGCTTATAAATTACTGATACAAAAAGCAGTTCCCGGTAAATTCTGATTAAGTGTAAGTTGTTTTATAGCTTTGCACTCTTCTTAAACGAAAACATTCAAAAGGATTATTTCCAGTATTATGGCAGCAAAAAACCGTACCCGCAAATCTGTAAAAATATTCTGGCGCCTGGTATTTATTGGCATTGGCGCTTTTATTCTTTTGCTGTTGATGGCAAACTGGGGCGTTTTTGGAAAGATGCCTTCTATCCAGGATCTTGAGAACCCCAGTGCCTCACTTGCCAGTGAAGTGATAGCGGATGATGGAACTGTAATGGGCAAATATTATCTCGAAGACAGAACCAATGTTGATTTTAAAGACATCAGCAAGCATGTGATCAACGCATTGGTAGCTACCGAAGACGAGCGTTTTTACACACATAGCGGTATTGATGGTAAAGGTTTGGCAAGAGCGATCGTACATCTCGGTACCGATGGAGGAGCGAGCACAATAACGCAGCAGCTTGCTTTTAACCTGTTTAACGGAAACAGGGCAAGAAATCGTGTTACAAGAAGTCTTCAGAAGATAAAAGAATGGCTGATTGCCGTTAAGCTCGAAAGGAATTTTACCAAGGATGAAATTATCGCATTGTATCTTAATACGGTTCCGTTCAGCGACAATGTATACGGAATACGGAATGCGTCCCGAACTTTTTTTCAGAAAGATCCCGATGTCTTAAATATAGAAGAGGCTGCGGTGCTGGTAGGTATGGTAAACGGACCAACGATTTATAATCCGCGCCGTAATCCTAAAATGGCTCTCGATCGCCGCAACCTGGTATTAGACAGAATGACTTCCAATGGATACCTTACTCCGCCTCAAGCCAAAGACCTGAAGCTGAAACCCATTCAGCTTAATTACAAAAAAATGGATGAGACCGCCGGTCTTGCTCCTTATTTCAGAATGGTGTTAGGCCAGGAAATGAAGAAATGGTGCAAAGAGCATCAGAAACAAAATGGCGACAACTACGATCTGTATCGTGATGGATTAAAGATTTATACCACCATTAATCCCAGGATGCAATTGTATGCAGAAGAAGCTGTTGGCAAGCACATCAGCTACCTCCAAAAAGTACTTAACTCCCAAAGCAATATTAAAAAAGGAACAGTATGGAATGGCCGCGAGGATATTTTGCAGGCAGCAATGAAGGTAAGCGACAGGTGGAAAAACCTGAAAAAAGATGGTTTGGATGATGCAGAAATTAAAAGAAGCTTTTACAGGAAAGTGCCGATGAAAATCTTTGCATGGAACACTAAAAGAGAGGCAGATACAACTATGACCCCTTATGACTCTATCAAGTATCACCGGCAAATGCTGCAGTCAGGTTTTATGGCAATGGACCCGATAAGCGGAGAGATCAAAGCATGGGTGGGTGGAATAGACTTCAAAACTTTTAAGTTTGACCATGTAAATGTAAATACCAAGCGCCAGGTAGGCAGTTCTATTAAACCGCTTTTATACGGTCTTGCTATTGAAGAAGCCGGTTTTACCCCGAACACATTGGTGCAGGATGTGCAGCAGGACTTTGGCAGTCTCGGCCTCGTTCCAAATACAAGCGCAACCTGTACCGGCCGTACTGTACCGATGGCTAATGCACTGGCGTGGTCGAGAAACTGTGCTTCGGCTTATATTCTTAAGCAGCTTGGCAACAATGGCAACGATGCAGCCAACCGCTTCGCAGAGTTTTTAAAGAAATGCAGCTTCACTACCAAAATAGATCCTTTTCCTTCTATAGCATTGGGTGCAGTCGAATTAAGCCTGTACGAAATGATGCAGGGTTACAGCATGTTTCCCGGTCATGGCTTTAATGCCAAGCCATTAATGATTGCCCGTATTGAAGATAAAAATGGCAATGTGCTCGAAAACTTTTTACCCGCTCAGCGCAAAGAAGTGATTAATGAAGTAACCGCTTATTCTGTGGCGCTGATGATGGAAGGAGTGATAAAAAACGGAACCGGTCAGCGCATGGGAGACCAGTATGGATTAACCAATGACATTGCCGGTAAAACAGGAACCACAAATGACAATGCCGATGCATGGTTCATGGGCTACACTCCCCAATTGCTTGCCGGTACATGGGTGGGATGCGATGACCGGTTCATCCGCTTCAACAGCGATTTGGGTATGGGCTCTGCCGCTGCTTTGCCTATCTGGGCTTACTTCATGAATAAAGTGCTTGCCGATAAAACCCTTGGCATAGACAGGCGTGCAAAATTTTCTAAGCCCGAAGTGATGAGCAACGATGTGATATTCGATTATATGAATACGATCAATGCGCATTCATCGGCTCCGGCGCAGGGAGAAGACATGGGCAACGGCACATCAGAAGATTATATCATTCCCAACACCGCGCCTGAAGAGATTGGTGCAGAAAGCGATGTTCCGGCTGAGAAGGCGAAGCCGGGAGCCGCTA
>CAXUMK010000185.1:0-11172 GCA_964251885.1 uncultured Segetibacter sp.
CAAAAGGCAAAAGGCAATGGACAACAATACAGCAATATAACAATGCAACAATGCAACAATGCAAGTTATAATAATCGACACAAACTGCTATCTTTCGTGAAGAAATTATAATCATGGCTATCAGACCAAAAGTGAACCCTTTTTCAAAAGCAAATCCTGATACCGGTTTTGGTGTACAGGCAAACCAGATAGGTGGACGGTTTGTAAATAAAGACGGAACATTTAACCTGAAAAAAGTGGGACTTCCGCTTCTGACAAGGCTTAGCATGTATTCATACTTAATGGATTTATCGTGGATTACCTTTCTCGGTATCATTGTGCTGTTTTATATTGTAATCAATGTTGTTTTTACAGGGTTGTATTTAGTGGCAGGCCATGCAGAGTTACAGGGATTTTTAGCGATAACTGACTGGCAGAAAATTAAAGAAACTTTCTTTTTCAGTACAGAAACATTTACTACAGTAGGGTATGGAAGGGTAAACCCTACAGGCGACGGAGCTAATATTATTGCTGCTGCCGAGTCTCTTTTGGGCTGGCTATTCTTTGCACTTGTAACCGGTCTTTTGTATGGGCGATTTACCAGGCCAAAGGCATATCTCGCTTTTAGTGAAGAAGCTTTAGTCAGCCCTTATCGAGGTGGTATTGCCTTGATGTTTAGAATGGTTCCATATAAAATCAATCATCATCTTACCGATGCACGTGTGGTGGTAAACATTGCTTTTATGGAAATAGAAGACAATAAACAGGAATTCAGGTTCTACCAGTTGAATTTGGAACGTTCGAAAATTGACACCTTTAGCATGAACTGGACAGTAGTTCATCCCATAGATGCCGAAAGCCCTTTGCTGAATTTTACAAAAGAAGACATGGTGAGGTCAGACCTCGAACTGTATGTGCAGGTAACCGGTTTTGACCATATTTTTTCTAATATGGTTATGCAGCGTACCTCTTACACTTACAAAGAAATTGTTTGGGGCGCTAAGTTTAAACCGATGTATAAAGAGAGTGACGACGGAGCAACTACCATATTGCAATTGCATAAACTGAATGATAAGGAAGATGTGAGTTTGCCGGAGACCGTGTGAAGAGTTTGTACTCCTTGCCGCTGCATACTTATGCGATAGATTTTTCGGGTACCAGCGGAAGAATAAGCATTAAACATCGTTGTGTCACTCACTTGTACTTTTTGATTCTTTTCGCAGCTTTTAAAAACCTCACGTTAAAGTATCTTCTGTCATCAGTCATCTCTTTTAGTTGACAGATGTTTGTTGACAGATGACAGAAAAGAAAGCCCCCTTCTGTCATCTGTCATCTTACAACTATCATCTCTTTTAGTTGACAGTTGACAGAAAAGAAAGCCCCCTTCTGTCATCTGTCATCTTCCAACTGTCATCTCTTGTACTTGACAGTTGACAGAAAAGAAAGCCCTTTAAGCTTTTAGGTCTTCCAGCTTTATAAAAAGATTGTTCAGCGACTCTGCATATAAAGGATGAGCGAAGATCATCTTTCTTATTATGTCATATCCGATCTTTCCGGCCATTGCCATTTGTAAGATTGACATGATTTCGCCGCCCTGTTCTCCTATAATAGCTGCACCGAGTATCTGTTTTGTATCTGCATCAACAACCGCTTTCATGATGCCTTTTGTTTCGCCTGTTTCTATGGCTCTTGCTACATTTTCCATACTAAGGGTTGCCACCTGTATATTCAGTCCTTTTTTCTTCGCTTCATTTTCAGTTAAGCCAATGCGGCCTAACTGAGGATCGGTAAACATACAATACGGCACAGGTCTTCCCTCAATAGAAACGTCTGCTTTTTCTACCAGGTTTTCAAGGATGACAATATGGTCGTTGTAAGAAATATGTGTGAAGGCAGGGCCGCCTTTTACATCGCCGATTGCATACACTCCGGGCTGCGTTGTTTCCAGCTTTGCATTTACTTTTATGTAGCCATGCTCATCGGTATCAACACCTGTCTTTTCTAATTGCAGTTCTTTGGTTTGAGGTGTTCTTCCTGCAGCGATTAAAATATGTGAGCAATTTATTTCCTTTTCACTTTTATCAATTTCGATAGTTGCCTTGATTAATTTGTCCTCAGAAGCGAGTTTTTTTAATGAAGCATTTGTGTAAATAGTTAATCCATCGGCATGAAGAATGTTTTGCAGGCATTCCGAAATATCACTGTCCTCTCTCGATAAAAAACTAGGCGATTGTTCAAGCATAGTAATCTTGCTTCCAAACCTTTTGAACATCTGGCCAAACTCGCACCCAATATAACTGGAACCGACAATTAAAAGATGTTCAGGAACTTCATCCAAATCTAAAATGGTAGTAGAAGTAAGATATGGAACAGTATCTATTCCTTCGACAGATGGAATAGTTGTAGCCGCACCTGTATCAATAAAAATGTAATCAGCAGTAACCGTTTCTTTATCTCCGTTGAGGAGTTTTATTTCAATCTCTTTCGATCCAGTAAAAGTTGCTTCGCCAAAAAATAACGCCAGGTTTTCTGTTTCTTCAAGTCCTTTTTGCGCTCCATCTTTGAATTGATGAACAATTTCATTTTTTCTCTTTATAACCGCTCCAAAATCAACGCTGCTTGCGGCAATATTGATACCCAGCTTTTTACTGTTTGCTGCCAGGTAAGCCATTCGTGCAGAAGCTACCATTGCTTTGGTAGGTGTGCATCCAACATTTACACAGGTGCCGCCTATGAACTTTTTTTCTATGAGAGCTGTTTTCCATCCTGCTTTAGCCAGTTTCTTACTCAGGGGTGTTCCGCCCTGTCCTGAACCGATGATAACAGCATCAAAATGTTTCATAACCTTATTTATTTTTTTATTTCTACGCCTTTCCAGAACGCCACATAGTCCTTTATCTGATTAGCGGCTTGTTTAGGGCTTGGATAATACCACGCAGCATCTTTATTTTCACTCCCGTTAACTTCTACTGTAAAATAAGAAGCTTCACCTTTCCACGGGCAGGTTGAGTGTGTCGCCGAGTCTTTAAAGAACTTTTTATTGATTGATGCGGGAGGAAAATAATGATTGTTTTCCACTACAATGGTATCATCGCTTTCGGCAATGATTTCGTTTTTCCAAATAGCCTGCATAAGATAAGTTTTAATTTGATTATAAAATAATGTGTGAATGTATTCAACTCTTTACATCCGCGGAGCTTTATTGTTTACTAAAGCATACCGAATGTTTAGATGAGTATACTATACTTCCCGCGGCATAAGAATGTGCAGTGATTTTTTTTGGAGCCGGGCTGCATTACTACTATTTCACATCGTTGCTGCCTGCCCCGCTTTTTTGGCGGGGTCGCACACTTCCTCTGAAGGTACTTTCTTCGGCAAAAACAGAGCCGTCATTGCGAGGAGGAACGACGAAGCAATCCCTTCATTTGCTGTGTGCCGTCAATCTGCATGATGGATTGTACTTTTGTTCGTTATTCAGCATGCACTACTTGTTCCATCTACGGGAATCTTGTCCGCATGCAGTATAACATGCCTTTTGGCTGAAAGCTTTGTCAGCTCCAGTCCCAGACAACAATATTCCATTCATCCATTTCATCTGTATGCGTGTGAATAGTTTTAAAACCTGTTTTTTCATGCGCTTTTTGAGAGCGAAGGTTAGAAGTAGATATTTCTGTTATCAGCATGTCGTAGGTACGGCTGTATACTTCTTTGTGCTTCTGATAAAGCAGGTTGAACACACCTTTTCCACGGTAATCTTTATCGATACAAATTTGCCCCATGCAATAAAAACGGTACGAAAGTAACGACTTGTTTTTGTAATTCACTTGCTGCAGGTGTTGAATCATTCCCCGCAGATCGGGATGAAAAGCTGCAGATTCTTTTAGTGTTGTCAAAGCATAACCTGCCACTTTATCTTCATCTTTTACAATTATGGATGGCGCCATGTTATTCATCAATTGCAATAGATCCAAAGGATATGACCATGATACAAAACCTTCCGTATTTTTTTCATTCACTGAAAGATGTTGTTTTAAGTTCTTCTGACTCAGATGGTATATCTGTAATAATTCATCTTCCAATGAAACTGTAGTTGCATTCAGCATACAACAAATGTAAGCCCCCCGCCCTAAAGGGCGCTACCCCTGCCCTAAAGGGAGCTAAAAATTCTTTCGTCCTACCAAGATGTCTATAATTATTTGAGTGTTCTTTAAGTCTCCCTTCGTGGGATTTAGGGGGCTGTTTTTTATTTTGAAACGGGATAAATGATACATTTACCGCAATAAAAGTTACAAATAATGAGATCATCACATTTAAGTAAAGTCATTAAGGGGAGTTTTATTTTCGGCATGTTGTTTTTTTACCTGCCGTATCAGTCTCTTGCATGGGGGATGCTGGGGCATAGAATTGTGGGGGAAATAGCGAGCAGCTATTTAACGCCAAAGGCAAATGCAGAGATAAAAAAAATACTGGGAAATGAAACAATAGCGATGGCAAGTAATTGGGCCGATTTTATAAAGTCTGATACTACCTATAAATATTTAAGTGCCTGGCATTATATAGATGTTGAGAAAGGGCTTACTTACAAAGAGATGCAGGAAGTTTTGCTAAAAGATACCGCTGCCGATGCTTATACCAAAATCAATTTTTTGGTAAAGCAGCTTAAAAATAAAAGCCTGCCTTTAGCGCAAAAGCGAATGTACCTGCGGCTGCTTATTCATATTGCAGAAGATGTGCACCAGCCGTTTCATGCAAGCGCCGAGGGCGATAAGGGTGGAAACGATCTGAAGGTTTCCTGGTTTGGCGCGTCTTCAAACATTCATCGTGTATGGGATGAGCAACTGATAGAATACCAGGAATTGAGTTATACAGAATACGTACGGGCAATCAACTTTACAACTCTTAAACAAAGGACGGAATGGCAAAAGCAGCCATTAAGCAAATGGTTATTTGATTCTTACACTATCAGCGGACAGCTTCGCGATGAATTGAGCAAACCCGATCAGAAGCTTAGTTTCCAGTACAATTTTAATCATGTAAAAACGCTGAATGAACAGTTGCTGAAAGGCGGCGTTCATCTTGCAGGATTGTTGAACCAGATTTTTGGGTAATGAGATAGTTTGGCGTTTTAGCTGCAATGTCGAACAAGTATTACCGATGGTGGAGAATTGAACAGCACCGATTGCTCCAAGGTTCATTTCCACTATTGGCAATACTCGTTCAACTAAACTGCCAAGACGGAAACTTTGTAACTTTCTTACTGTGAGCAAGCCTTTTAAAAACAGATTTAATTTCAGAATAGGTAAGCAAGAAACGGTCTACTGTACCCTATACTTGAAACGCTGCAGTTCATAGCGAGTAGACCAAAAAGCACCGGAATATTCATTTTGGGCTTTTCGTTTGCAGACTTTTCGTCTACTCCTCTTGAGGTTGGCGATAGTTTTATTTCATTAATACTCTCAACTTCAATGCAGTTTCATTCTTAGAGTTTATTTCTAATGATTTTTCTGCAAATATTTTCGCCTGCTTTTTATTTTTCAATGCTAAATAACCTGTTGCAATTTTTGCATAAACCTCATCGCTTGGCTTAGTCCAGAAACTTGAAACTTTGTGCTTATCATTTATCATTGATTTTAATATTACGATGCCTTTATTAACATCGGCTTTTTTGTCAATATAGTAATATCCAATTGTATATAGCAAACCTTCATCCTTTTCTTTTGTTTTATCGTAGCCTTCCTGTAAAGTTTTTAATGCCTCACCTGTTTTACCGTCTAAATCATAAACTTTAAAAAGTTGAAAATAAATAGTAAGATTATCCATTGCTGTCATACCAGTATTTTGTTTTTTTAATAATGCCATTTTATATGCTTTTTCTGCGTTTTGGTATAACTTTTTTGTTCTCAAGCCATATCCTATATTAACCAAGTCAATATCCATAGCTTCCTTCAGAGAATATACAGTATCAATAAAGCTATTTATCTCATTTACGGAGTATTTTTCTACATTCGATGATTGCAATATCTGATACAAAAATTGATGGTAATTAATGTTACCAAATTTTCCTTTTTTTTCATTCAAAACAGAAGTATAGTAAGAAATTAAAGATTCTCCTGATAATTTTTGTCTTACGATATTATAATCTTCAAAAGCAAAAAGTAAAGCATCAGGCAAAGCATATAAAATGCTGTATGAATGTGAGGCATTAGGAAAATATTCTTTCTTAATTTTTACAAAAGAAGAAGTCTTTAAAGAATCGGTTAATTGATTTGCGAATTTCATTCTTTCATCTTCATCATTTGCAATTGCAATGAAATAAGATAATGAATCTTTAATTTTTGCTGTGTAGGATGAAAAATTAGGAGTATAATAAATTGGGTACTCGATCGAAAAAATTAAATAGGAATTAAAAAGCGAAGGGTCGTTGCGTAGTATATAATTGATATAGTCTGCACCCTGGGAAAGACCAGCAGCGATTCTTAAGTTTGTTGTGTTATACTGCTTTGCAACATAATTAATAAGTTCATTTTTTACAAAGTCATAATATTTCATTCCCTTATCTGTCATGTTAGGACTTTTATAATCTTCATTACCTCCTTCTATTTGCGCCCAAACAACTATTAAGTTAGGAACATCCCACATGTTGCTTGCTGTTGCGGCAATGTAATTGGTATGATCATAAATAAATTCGTAAATGACTGGATATTTTTCTGATTTAGAATAATTTTTAGGCAACCATATTTTGATGGAAATGCTATCATTAACAGAAGTAGAGTAAACTTTTGTTGTTACTAAACTTTGAGATTTGGCAAAAACGGGAAATAAGAGAAGTACATATAATACAATTAGAAGCCTTTTCATTTTACTTTACAGGTTAAGTATAAAGTAAAGCAACATTGTTCCGGTAAAATTGTATTTTTCCGACAAGTTTTATTTATTAATAAACCTAAAAATTAGTCTATCGTCTGCAAGTTTCTCAATAGAATTAAAAAAGGTTTTTGGATTTAGTCCAGTAAAGTTTTTATAAACTTTTATGAAATAAGATTGGTCGTAAAAATTACTTTCATAACCAATTTTGGTTAATGTATCGAATTCATTTTTAAACAATTTATTCTTCAAAGAATGGCGAAAACGAGCGATTTTTCTAAATCCGGCTGGTGAGATAGCGAGATGCTTTTTAAATACTCTATCTAATGTTCGACTGCTTAACGAAAAATTTCTTGCAATATCTTCGATAGAAATTTCATTGCTAAAATCGTTAAGCATAATTAAAACGTCGTTCAAAAAAGGATGATAGGTAAACGGCTTGTACAATGTGAGTAAGTAATTTTCAAGAATTAAAATTCTTTTTTCGTTATCATCCTCACTAAAAAGTTGATTCAAAAAAGTTGAGCAATTGTTTGTTTTCATCCATTCTTTAAAAATTTGAGTTGGCTTTTGCGCAACTTCACAGAAAGAGGCTGTAATAAAATGGTTTAAACCAAGCGGTTTGAAAACAATCGTTACTTTATTAATTTTTCCTTTTTGCTGAACATGTAATGGAATCTCATATCTGCCATTTAAAATCATCAAATAATTCTTTTGTTTAACTCCGGCTACATTTACATAATGATCTTTTATTTTACAGGTGACATTTTCATGAATATTTAGGGGTAGCAATGTATTCGGAAAAGCATAGTATTCTGTGATGAAATTGCTTGATTCACTTTTCTGGAAGTAGTAGTATTCTATTGCTTGTTTAAGTAGCGGATGTGTAGGATAAAAAGCGTCAAATTTCATAGTCTGTAAAAATTATCGCCAACGTTTTTGAAGCCGTAAGAAAAGCTGTGCGGATTACACTTATAAAACAAAAGCCTGGTAAAACTTTGTTATCAGGCTTTTGTTAATTGAATAGGGTAACTAAATATTCTTATCCCTTATTTTTTTTGAAGCGCTTGTCAGGCGTGCCGTCTTTCTTTAGCGGGCCTGCAGTAGTAGTAGTAGTTTTAGCAGTTTTGTTGTCTTTGTAGCGCATGTCAGGCGTACCGTCTTTTTTCATTTTAGTTGCTCCGGTAGCAGTAGTAGTGGTTGCTGCAGGTTTAGTGGTCTGAGTTGCAGTTACTTGTTTTGTTGTCCTGGTTTTACTTACTGCTTTTTTTGTGTCTTGTGTAGCTTGTGCAAACGTGGCAAATACCAGCATTACAAGCGCCATTAATAAAGAAACTGCTTTTTTCATATTTCAAGTTTTAGAAGCGGAAGTTATAACTTCTACACTGTTAAAGAATTTAATTAAAACACATTCCACCTTAAAAAAAGCTGAAAATTTGATCTTTAAAAAAGAGTGGTGCATTTGATGATTCCCAAACAGGTTCTTTGAAGACGACACTTAAAACTGCTCATTTAAAGTTTCACGCAACGACGCAAAGCCGCAAAGATTATGTCATGCTATTGTATTCCCTGTGCCTTATGTTTTCCCTTTGCGTCATTGCGCCTTTGCGTGCTATTCTTTTGCGTTCGTTGAGTTGTGGCATATCTTAATTGCATATCATGAAAAAAGCATCATAAAAATTCAACTGATGAACGGAGCGTCGCAACGATGCTTAACCGGAGAAGGAATGATTGTTTCAAAAAGACTAACATAGTCCTCATATTGTCCCCGTTTTTATTAGTGCAAAGTAAACTCTGCAGGTGCTGAAACAGATATAAAATATAGCAAGATTTCTTTAATAAAAGCTGTTTGTGTCGTCGCTGTTTAACTGAATAATATTCGGGGCACGTATGTAGTTAGTGTTATACCTGAACCTGATGTTTCCCGAAAAAGTTATTTTGAATGAATCCATATCCTGCGCCTTTCGGGGAAAATAGACAACTCTTAGCTCTGCTGTCGCAAATACCAGGTTTACATTGCGGGCACGCATGCCTGCACCTATGCCTGTGTAGACGTCCGATTTATTAAACTTATTATCCTGTCCGGTTAGCAGCGACGCATCGCCAAATACAAAGGGCGCCAGTTGAAAACCAAACATCTTGTACTTAGGAAAGAAAAATGTTTCTGCATACATACTTATCCTTTGCGAGCCTTGCAAAGAGTCGGCGCTGAAGTAAGTTAATCCAAGTGAATTATCAATTCTCAAAGGGTCGTATATTACGCGGTTGTATAACCGTGTATAACTAAATTTGATATACTGCCTCATTTTAAAAGTCTCAAACAGGTAAAGCCTGCTGTATAAGCTTCCGCCTACCAATATGCTTGCATCTTCGGGTTTCCCTTTATCTAAAAACAGTCCCGAACGAATGAAATATTGCGTAAACGTGCCTTTATCGTAGGCGATATAACGGTTTGCATTTATACCAAAGTAAGGTCTTGCCAGGTTTAGTTGTTTATACCAGCCGCCGGTCAATGCTACATTATAACCATACGGCACATCCTCGGTAGTACCAAAACCATACACATAATTGGTCTTATAAAACTCCTGCTTAAAAAAGGTGATTTCGCCTAGAAAAGCATGGGTATTGTTGTAGAGACTATTAAAACTTCCCCCCACCTGGAAAGGTGTTTCATCAAACTTATTTTTTATGTACCGCGCCGCTACAAAAGTTCTGTTGCGGCTGTTATTATTCTGCAGCAGCTTTTTTAAACCAATGTTGTAACCTGCCCATACATCAACAGAAGCATTTTTATAATTATAAAATAAGCTGTCCGGCTTCTGATAAAGGTTGTGAGACTGATTGAAACGAAGGTCGAGACCGCCGGCAAACCTTGAATAAGGTGAAACAAGCGGACGGCTTAGCCGAAAATAAAGCGACTGCACATTTTCAATTCCTGTACGGTCGGTGTTTATCTGGCTGTATCCGACGGTGCCGGTTATGAAGCTATGTAACAGGCTGTTTTTTGAATATAAAAAATCATAACCAACGTGGGGATCCCGGGTTTGGTCATGCAATATGGTCATCTGCACTTTTTGACCTGCGCCTGCCAGATTGCTTTCAGCTGCTGTTATTTTTTGCCTGTCAATGCCACTAAAATCAAGTGAGCCGGTTATACTAAAAAGGTCTTTGGTGATTACCAGAATATCCACCGAATCTTTGCTTCCCTTTACCGGCTTTACTAAAACCCTTGCATCCTGTATAAACTCAAGCGATCTTAAATAGCGTTCATTGTCGGACAGCAGATATGGGTTCAGCCTGCTGCCTTTTTTAATAAAAAGATTGTACCTTATTACCCAGTCATACGTGTTGGTATGCAGCTTGTTTAACATTTTTGTACCATAATAATTGATCCGCTTAGATGTATCTGTAAACACCTTTTCAAAACCCAGTTCCTGCGTGGTCACATTGCGTATTATCTTGCCCTCGTATTCTATAAAAGGAACAACGCTTTTAGCATTTATTACAGTCGCTTTTATTATGCTGTCCTGTTTAGAAACAGTTACAGAACTTTTAACCCGTTTAAATATATTATTAACAAAGCTGACTTTTTTCAGGTGTATTTTGGTGCTGTCCTGCCCGTTGGCTGGTTGTAAAAATAGCAGGCAGCAACAGGCAATTGCCGTTATATGTAACAGCTTTTTATTCATTAATAAACCGGGATGTTATTTTTTGCATCGTTAATTAACTGAAACTACAAACAATCTTTCATGCTGTCAATTGTATTCGGTGTATCAAAGTAAACGAAAGGAAAGAAGAAAAGATAACTATAAAAGTGCTTTAGCAAAGCAAACTTATTAAAACCTGAGTGGCGAAAGTGAACAGATTTTTTTGGAGGCAAGCTGAATATCTTTTATTAAGCTTTGCTTGCGTCGCACTCTTGTACTTTTTTATTTCTATTGGGCAAAAACAGTTAACTATTACTTGCCCCGTCCTTTAGGTCGGGGGGGAGTTAGGAATAGCAATCGGGCTTTAGCCCAACCAATTGTGTGGCTAAAGCCGGAAGAAACTAAAACATATCCACTGCCCTAAAGGGCAGGTGCAATTGATATTCATGCTTCTATTGCATAATACGGTTAACTGATTAATTTGAAAAAGGGTGCATCTCAAATTGTCGCCTAATTGTGCGTCATTTCGAGCCTTGCCCCGCCTGAGGAGAGGAAGCAAGCCAATTGTCAACCTGATTGTGCCAGGGATTGCTTCGTTCCTCGCAATGACGAACGACTGTACCGTCATTGCGAGGAGGAACGACGAAGCAATCCGCTTTGCAATAGTAAGCCTGTTCAAACA
>CAXUMK010000186.1:0-11121 GCA_964251885.1 uncultured Segetibacter sp.
GCTCTACTTCATTTGGTCTAAGCTTTGGCGGACGCAGCAGTCAATACAATAACTTAACAGTAGACGGAGCTAATTTCAACAACTCCTTCGGCTTGTCAGGAACTTTAGGAGGTCAGACAAACTCTCAACCTATCAGTATCGAGGCCATCGAGCAAATACAGGTAAGCGTTTCTCCATACGACGTAAGACAGGGAGGATTTACAGGTGCAGGTCTAAATTCTGTTACCCGCAGTGGTACCAACAAGTTTACCGGTTCTGTTTATACTTATATAAAAGGCGCGGGAACACAAGGATATCATGTAGGTAATGTAGACGTAGTAAAAACACCGTTAAGTTATAACCTGCGTGGTTTTACAGTCGGCGGACCGATTATAACAAATAAAGTATTCTTCTTTTTAAGCGGCGAACAGGTAAGGCAGGAACTGCCAGCCACCAGTTATATAGCTTCTGATGCCAATCATCCTCCTGCTACGGGCAGCGTTTCGAGAGCTAATGCAGATTCCCTGCAGGCCCTGGCTGGTTTATTAAGCAGTAAATTCGGTGGATATAATCCCGGAGCCTACCAGGGTTATAATTTCGCAACAAGAAGCGATAAGATAACAGCCAAGATAGACTGGAACATCAATAGCCATAATACTTTTACAATTAAGTATAATTATTTGAAGTCTTATGCCGACCAGTTTCCCAGCGGTTCAAGACCTAACAATGGTACAAGCCTCGTAACCAGCGGTTCAGGTTCACCCAATAATACTGCCATGCCTTTTTACTCTGCCGGGTATGGTATCAACAATAACTTCAACATTATTATTGGAGAATTGAATTCAAGATTTAGTAATAAAGCTTCAAACAAACTGCAGTTTGGTTATACCGCTTTAAGAGATTTCCGCTCTCCGCATTCTCCTTCTGCAACTATGCCTTTTGTTGATATTCTTGACGGTGCAGGTAATATCTTCACATCTTTTGGGTATGAAATGTACACGTATAACAATCTCTTAAACACCGATGTGTATCAGCTTTCTGATATTTTTACGGTGTATAAAGGAAAACACGAAATCACTTTCGGTACACAGAATTATTACAGAAAATACAAGAATGCCTTTGCTCCCGGTTACCAGGGTGTATACCAGTTTAACAGCTTAAATGATTTTAGAAACAGTATTCAGTACGGAACAGCAAATGCGAGCAACTACTATTTACAATACTCTGCTTTACCAAATGGCGCGTTTCCTTTTGCTTATGCAGGTTCTACAGAACTGGGTTTCTTTGCGCAGGACAAGTACCGTGTAACCAACAACTTCACTTTGACTTATGGACTTCGTGTGGATATGACAATTTATAAACAGGCATTTACAGACAATCCATATTTCGATGCACTTAAGTTTAGCGGAGGACAGTCTTATAATATAGGTCAGGCACCCAGCAATGCAGTTTTAGTTTCGCCAAGAGTTGGATTTAACTGGGATGTGATGGGAGACAGAAGTTTCCAGGTAAGAGGCGGCGGCGGTATATTCTCAGGTCCTCCCCCATTTGTATGGCTTAGTAACCAGGCAAGCAATAACGGTATTCAGTTCGGCGCTATACAACAATCAAACGTAGCTTTTAATGCTGACCCCAATGCTTACAGACCAACGGCCGGAGCAGCCAATACCAGCTATAGTGTAGCCCTAACCGATAAGAATTTTAAATATCCGACAGTAATAAAAACAAACCTTGCTTTAGATAAAAAATTTGCAGGTGACCTGGTATTTACTTTAGAGGCAAGCTATTCTAAAGATATCAATGCAGTTTATTTTTCTAACCTTAACCTGAATGAGGCAAATGGATTTGCTTTAGGCGGCGTTGACAACAGAACAAGATTTGCTAAATTCAACGGTACAAATACCGCTGCTGAAAACTATGCAACTTATACAAGCAATAAATATTACTATAATAAAAACAGTACTAACAGCACCAGCAATTATTCTCTTAACACACTAGCAGACCCTTCCATAGGAACTGCAATTTTGATGAAAAATTCGAAAAAAGGATATGCTTATACTTTCACAGGAAGGGTGCAAAAAACCATTAAAAACCTGTATCTAAGCGCTGCCTACACTTACAGCCAGGCAAAGAATGTGGCAGAAGGTGGAAGCACAGCTTCATCATTATGGAGCGCCAGGGCGGTAAGCAATACCGATCCTAATTCCGATAATTTAGCGTATGCATCTTACTATCAGCCACATCGTGTAATTGCTTTTGCTTCTTACAGGTTCTCTTATGCTAAAAATTTCGCTACATCTGTCGGAGCTATCTTTGAAGCTGCGCCTGCAGGTGTCAGTTCGTATATTTATGCAAATGATGTAAACGGAGATGGCAATACCAATGACCTCGTTTATATACCCAGAAATGCAGGTGAAATTAATTTGATTGATGCAGGTTCATACAGCGCTGCTACCCATGCAGGATCAACTACCGGTACCGCTGCCGACCCAAGAACAGCCGCACAAATCTGGACACAATTAGACAACTATATAAAGCAGGACAATTACCTGAATGGCCACAGAGGTGAATATGCTAAAGCGAATGCCTGGACATTTCCTTTTTACAAACGTCTCGATTTAAACATAACACAGGACATTTATCTGAATACCAAGATCGGGAAAGGAACCGATAAGCATACGCTGCGTTTGTCTCTTGACCTTATCAATGCCGGTAATTTTTTAAATAAATATTGGGGCTTGATTAAAACGCCCACTTTAACCAGTAATTCCTCTGGTTACCAGCTTTTAACTTACGAAGGTTTAGCCGCAGATGGAAAAACGCCTTTGTTCTCATTTCCTTATTTAGATGCTGCAAACCAGGTACCTCGTGTTAACAGTTACACTAACAGTACCAGTATAGGCTCACGCTGGCAGATGCAGTTTGGTATAAAATATCTGTTTAATTAATTTCTACTTATTAAAAAGGCTGCACTGTTATGCAGCCTTTTATTCACAACAATTAAAAGGAACTTTTATGAAGAAAATACTTCTATTAACGGCTATCGCAGGTTTTTTAATTATTGGCTGCACTAAAAAAGACACATTGCCTACTTATACACCAGCTTCCATTTTTTCTGTTACCAGCAAAATGTCTCACACAAAGGACTCTGTTAACCTTGGTGACACTATCTATTTAACCGCTAAAGGCCTCATTGCTGATACGACTAATGCATTTTCCGCTAGCTTTAAAACATTCAGCGGCTCTGTTAGTTCTGCCGGTGCTTTTACTTCTTCAAACATACAGGTAGGAGGAGCTTTACTGAAACCTACAACTAAAATTATATCTGCTCCGACCGGTACTTCACCGCTTTACAACTGGACTGCAACTTATATAATACTTGTTCCGTCAGTTGCTCATAAAACCAGCATCTTAATAACAGGCTATTTTGAAAATTCCTTAACCTTAAGCAGTCAAACCGGTAATCAGGTTGCAAGCGATAGCAAAGCGATCTATATCAGGTAAAAAATATTATTGTAAAACATTAAAAAGGAGGACATCTTACAGGTGCCTCTTTTTTTTGTTTTACCCAGTACTTATTTCTACTTTGCAATGTTTAACATTGGTGGTTTTTAGGGTACCGTCGGTTGTATTTTATAGCAACTCCGGTCGTGTCACTTGCCGCTCTTTGCGGCATCCCGATAGATACCTTTGAATCGGGACTTGTGCCATATCTTTTCATGCAGCTTTTTGAAAGAAAGTATGCGAGATATGGATTTGTAATGTAGAATTATAGTTGTCAACGGGTACAAATGACTCTTTGGCTTGTTGAATAAAGAATGTCTTAGGCTTTTTTCAAAAGCACTAATGTAGCAACAATGGTACATTTCATGGTCGCGTTATTGGCGGCCTTGCGTAGCTTGATGAAGCAATCCCCCAGCCAACTTTCAACCTGATTTTTAAAGGGATTGCTTTCCGCTTCTGTTGCGCATTGGCGTCAACTTAAAGAAAAAATGGTTTAACTGATGCAGTTTTTGACAGTAAGGCAAGTAGATTTTGGGTTAAAAGCTGAATAAAGCTTTTCCGTATAAGTGAGTGACACAACGATGTACCACAAAAAACCAATGTTCGTCCCTAAAAAATCTTAAGTTGACGCCTATGGCTTTTGTTGCGGGACAAGCTGTGCCTCGCAATGACGAATGATAGAACTTACAAAAGGACTATTACAAAAGCGACTATGGAATGCACCCGCATTGCAGGAAGAATATTGGTACTGTCTTTGTTTTCAGTTTATAAATGCTAAGCTATGGAAACAGAATACGGAATACTGAAGATGGAAGTGCCTGCAGAAATAGGACGGGAATTAGTCGAATTGTTTAACATAGAAACTGAGATGATGCAAGCAGAAGTTGAAGAGTTGCCGAATAACATCAGAAGGTACACAATCAAAATTCCACGCGATAAAGGGGGAATAATTAAGAAGTTCATTTTGAAATCGATCGCTAATCTTAAAAAAGAGAATTTGAATTAATGTGCTAATGTGCTGATGTGCTGATGTGCTAATGTGCTGATGTGATAGCAAGGAAAAATGAATACAGTATATTTTATATCCGGTTTGGGAGCTGACAGCAGGTCATTTGGATTTTTAGACCTTTCTTTTTGTAATGCTAAGTTTGTACAATGGATAAAGCCTCATTTACATGACACACTTGGTTCTTATGCCGAACGTTTATTTGAACAAATAAACGATGAAGCTGCGACTATTGTTGGATTGTCTTTTGGCGGTATGCTTGCAACGGAAATAGCTAAAAAGCATCCCCACACAAAGGTAATCATTATTGCAAGTTCAAAAACAAGGGCTGAGATTCCCAGCTATCTCCGCTTCTGGCGCCACGTGCCGGTTTACAAATTACATTCTGATAAACTTAAAAGCTATTCAGGAAAAATTGTTTTAAGTATTTTAGGAGCAAAAGGAGCTGAACAAAAAAAAGTACAGCAGGAGATTTTAAAAGACTCTGATCCGGCATTTGTTCGCTGGGCTGTGCATGCTATTGTAAACTGGAACAATACAATTGTTCCCAAAAATGTAATCCACATTCATGGTACTGCAGATAAACTTCTCAGGTACAAATATGTAAAAGCGGACTATGCAATTAAAAACGGAGAACATGTGATGATAATGGATCACGCAAAAGAAGTATCAGAATTACTTAAGCAGATCATCACTATTTCATCTCTTTAAGAACCTTCCACATTTCTTCGGCTACCAGTTGATTGCCTCTGTCGTTCAGGTGAACTCTATCAGTTGTTAAAACACCCATTTCTTTATCAGCAGGATTATTTGCGGAAATGTAATTCATAAAAGCTTTCCTGATATCAACGAGCGGAAGCTCATGTTGAACTGACAGTTCTCTTATCACATTGCTGTAGCTGTTCAGCTCTTCGTCCTCTTCGTTTGTAAAGTCTATGTTCTCCCCTATCACTCCGGGTGTACAAAGCACTACCTTAATTTCTGCTGCAAGCAGCTTGTTTATAATAGTAGTATAAAAATCATGAAAACGATTGATATCAGTGCCCGTGAGAGTTGAATACTTATGACCCACATCGTTAACGCCAACAAAAATGACGACGACATCCGCTCCTTTTGCCAGGATGTCTTCATCCATCCGCAGGTACAGATCATACACTTTATCGCCGTCGACGCCTGCACCTGCAAGTTCAAAATCGTCTTCAATACCTTCTTCTCTTAAAAGCCTTATCATACGCCTGATGTAACCACCGGTATTCATTCCCTGCCTGGTAATGGAATCGCCGAAGAATACAATTTTTTTCCTTTTCTTTTTATGATTTATAGACATTAATAGCATGCTAATAACAAAGGCGGCAAATAATACAAGCTTGGCAGTCACAAAGAAATTTGAAGTTTTTAGACGGGCAATTTAGTACTATTGGTTGAAAGCTAAGTGAGATTAGATTGAGATGTGCCACATCTCAAAGGTGTGTAATGATTTTTTTTGAGCCGGGCAGAATTGCTACTATGAATCATCGTTGCGTCGCACACTTGTACAATTTCATCCGGTATTCAGCTATGCACATGCAGGAGGCGCAAAGTATAGCATTATCGGTGGAAAGCTACGTGAGATTAGACTCAGATGTGCCACACCTCAAAGGTGTGGCGCATCTTGCTTTAATAGCAATACACGAAAAAAGCTACATAGCAGCACACCAGATGAACGGAATGCGACGCAACGATGTATAAACGGAGAGATAATGCCTGTACCAAAAACATTTATTTAATCAATTCATAAGACGGCTTGGCATTATAAATCATCGGTCTGAAATTTTCGAAAGCTAATAAAGTAATACAAAGCAAGATAAACAGCAGCCATAATTAACAAAGCAGTTGTGTTGTAAGAAGAGGTAAGCTGGTTAATAATGACTTTAAACACGGGAACACGAATGAGGTTGTCGGTTGTCTCGAGAGGAAGATAGCGGCCAATGTTGTCGGCATAGTGATTTAAAAAAGCAGCAAGCATATTTTCGAGGATGAGGGTGTACAAAAAATACACGCCGATGGTAATACCCGACCTCTTGAACAGCAGACTAAAAAGCAAAGCAGCAGCACAATAACTGACAGCCTGTATAAAAAAGTAACCGATGAACTCAACCTTTTCTAAAGTGAAAGAGGCAGAATTTTCGTACAGGCCAAAAAGCAAAGCGGTAATAAAAACGGCGATGGTGGCGACTAAGGCAACAATGACGGTAAGCACCATTTTTACGACGATAAATTCTTTGCGGCTCCAGCCATCTATTATGTTTTGACGATGCGTTTTATAACTATACTCGTTGGTAAAAGAAATGATGATAAGCAGACCGAGCATAAACATGAGAAAGCTGCTTGTATAACTGACCACATGCCATACATCGGGGAAATCGAATGGCGTACCCATAATGGCTCTCGACATGTCGTTGTTTTTAGGACGTAAATCCCAGATGTGATAAGCAATGTAATTGGCGCCGAAAACACTTACAAGGTACAGGATGGACAAGACCCAGAAGGTGCGGTAATTCTTTACCTTCATCCATTCTACTTTTAAAAGCTGAAACATGTATAGAGTTTAATTGTTAGTGAGTTCAAAAAATTTCGCTTCGAGGCTTTTCTTCTTCAGCAGAAGATAGTTGAGTGTAATGCCGTTATTGAAGCAATGCTGGTTGATGGCTTCAAGGTTTGCTGTGCCCGACGGATAAAAGGCCTGGATGACATTGCTTTGCTTTTTGATGTTGGTATAGCCAGGCAATGATGCAGCAATCAGCTCGAGTTGCGATAGATTATTTGCTGATATTTCTACGATGTCTTCATTCACTAATATTTCATCCACAGAACCGGAGGTTAACAATTTTCCTCTTTTCATAATCGCTACGTGCGTGCAAACTTTCTCTACTTCATCCAGCAGGTGACTTGCCATAATGATGGTTTTGCCTTCACCGGCAAGGCGTTTTATCAGTTCGCGTATCTCTGCAATACCCACCGGGTCGAGACCGTTCGTGGGCTCATCAAAAACCAATACACTGGGATTGCCCAACAAGGCTGAAGCAATGGCAAGGCGTTGTTTCATACCCAAAGAATAGGTGCTGAATTTGCTTGTTTTTCTTTCGGCTAAATTTACTTTTTCAAGTACTGCAGTAATGTCTTCTCTTCCCTTGCCCTTGATTTCTGCAGCAATGGCCAGGTTTCTTTCTCCTGATAAATAGTGGTAGAAGTTGGGTGTTTCTAGTAACGTTCCGATGTCTTTTCTTAAAGTGGACGTAGCAGGCTTACCAAAGAAATCGAATGTGCCTGAGGTAGGTTTCAGAATGTCCATTACAATACCGAGCATGGTCGTTTTGCCGCTTCCGTTGGGACCGAGAATTCCAAAAACACTTCCTTCGGGAACATCGAAAGAAACATTGTCAAGCGCCTGGATACGCCCATAAAATTTAGTAATACCGCGAAGAGATAGAACCATAATTCAGGAATTGAGTTAGCTTATGAGGTGTATAATTACAGAAGTAGATTGAGAAAAACAAAAATAACCTCATCCTCCTTCTCCTTCTCCTGAAGGAGAAGGAGCGGTGCTTCAAATCATTTTGCAAACATTGTATCTTCCACATCGGCAGAGACCTCATCCTCCATCTCCTTCTCCTTCTCCTCGCGGAGAAGGAGCGGCGCTTTGGGATAGTACTAAGCATTTTATCTTCCACATCGGAGGTTTTTCTCTCTTCTCCCTTTAGGGCTGGGGCTTTCTCTCTTCTCCCTTTAGGGCTGGGGCTACCTAATTTCTTATTGGCTTGCCGCTTTTGAGTACACTTTGAATTCTTTCGAGCGTTTTTCGTTCTCCGCATAAACTTAAAAATGCTTCTCTCTCAAGGTCAAGCAGGTATTGCTCGCTTACTAAAGTGGGTTCGCTTAAGTCGCCGCCGCACATTACATACGCAAGTTTGCGGGCAACTTTAGCATCGTGGTCTGTAGCATAATTAGCCCGCCACATTCCGTTGATGCCGGCGTATAAAGCGCCTAATGCCGACCTGCCTAAAACCTTGATGTCTTTTCGCTGAACAGGTGTTGTATAACCTTGTTCAGATAATTCAATAACACTTCTTTTCGCTTCCGCAATTCTTCTCGATTGGTTCATTACCACTTCATCGTGTCCTTTTCTAAAAATGCCCAGTTCAAATCCTTCAAAGCCGCTCGTGGCTACTTTGGCTGTGGCAATTGTAAAGAAGCGGTTTTTTAAAGTGTTTGTATCGGGTTCATCTTCATGCATTTCATCGGCGGCACGAAGCGCAAATTCTTTGGTTCCTCCTCCGCCGGGTATTAGCCCAACTCCTAATTCAACCAGCCCGATGTAAGTCTCGGCAGCGGCGCAAATTTTATCTGCGTGAAGATTCATTTCGCAACCACCACCCAGTGTCAATCCGTGCGGCGCAACTACAATCGGCACAGATGAATATCTTACCCGCATCATGGTGTTTTGAAACATTCTTATCGCCATATCCAGTTCATCATATTCTTCTTCCACAGCTAACATAAATATCATCCCTACGTTTGCACCTGCACTAAAATTAGGACCATCGTTAGCAATTACAAGACCTTTAAATTTCTCTTCGGCCAGCCCGATTGCCTTATTCATACCTTCCAGCACTTCACCACCAATGCTGTTCATTTTTGTTTTCCATTCAAGCGCTAAAACATCATAGCCAATGTCATATACGTTACATGCACTGTTCTTCCAGACTGTTTTCTCTTTAGAATTGTTTAAGATTAAAAAAGCTTCACTTCTGGGAATGGGTTTGTATGTTTTTGAAGATACATCGTAGTATAAACGCTTGCCGTTTTCTACTTTGTAAAATGAAGTTGCTCCGCTTGCCAGCATATCCTCCACCCATTGAGCAGGTTGATAACCTGCTGCTTTCATCGCTTCAACTGTTTTAGCAACATTTAATACATCCCATGTTTCGAAAGCGCCAATTTCCCATCCAAAGCCCGCCATCATTGCATCGTCAATTCTATACAGTTCATCACTTATTTCAGGTATTCGATGTGAGATATAACTGAACAAACTGTAATGAAACCGGCGGTAAAATTCGCCTGCTTTATCCTGCGCAGCACATAGCATTTTTATCCTGGTCTTCAAATCTTCAACAGGCTTCGCAGCTTCGACACTTGCAAACCTTGGCTTTTGTCTGGGTTCATACTCAAGCGAAGAAAGATTCAAAACATGAATCTCTTTCTCCCCTTTAGGGGTTGGGGGCATCTTCTTAAAAAATCCCTGGCCTGTTTTATCACCCAGCCATTTGTTTTCTGTTATCTTTTCAAGCCATGAAGGAATTGTAAAAGTTTCTCTTGCCTCATCATTCTTACAATTATTAGCTACGCCTTTTGCGACCTTCACCAAAGTGTCGATACCTACTACATCGGCTGTTCTGAAAGTGGCGGATTTTGGGCGACCAATAACCGGCCCGGTTAAAGCATCAACTTCGTCAATCGTAAGACCCATTTTATCAATCAATCCAAATATGGACATAATGCTGAATACGCCAATCCGGTTTGCAATAAACGCCGGAGTATCTTTGGCAAGCACCGTGGTTTTGCCCAAATATAAATCGCCATAATGCATTAAGAAATCAAGCACCTCTTTGTCTGTATAAGGTGTTGGAATGATCTCAAGCAAACGTAGATAACGTGGAGGATTGAAGAAGTGCGTGCCGCAGAAATGCTTTTTAAAATCCTCACTTCTGTCTTCTGCCATCATGCTGATAGGAATGCCGGATGTGTTGCTGCTTACAAGCGTACCTGGTTTGCGGTATTTTTCTACATCATTAAAAACCGATTGCTTTATGTCGAGTCTTTCTACAACAACTTCTATAATCCAATCACACGATGCAATGTCTTTCATGTTATCACTAAAATTGCCGGTAGTGATGCACTTGATGACATCTTTTGTATAAACAGGAGACGGATTGCTTTTGAGCGCAGCAGCCAGCGCATCATTCACAATCTTATTCCTGTTCTGTCCTCCACCGTCTGGGGAGTTAGAGGGGGCTATATCTAACAGCAACACTTGTAAACCTACTCCTGCAAAATGACAGGCAATGCGGCTACCCATTACCCCGCTTCCTAATACAGCCACTTTTTTAATCGTTCTTTTCATACAGCATATTTTTCCTCTTAGTAAGAGCAGAACCCGCGGACATAAAACATTATTTTTTCGTTTTTTTCTGCGACTTCAGCGAGAGGCATTAAAATTAGTTAGCTAAACAACTATTATCATCGAAGATACTGTTTTTACAAAATCAATCACAGTTACCAAAACTTTTATTTTTACTTTCAATACAGTTCTTTTTAGCCTGGATTTTACATTTTGACAATAAAAAGATTAGTAGAATTTATTTGAATAATCTAACTTTCAATCCTGCAAAAAACTTATCAAAACTTTATCGTGTATGGGAGACTTACGAATTAAAAAACAACCTAAAAATTACGATGCTATCGTTGTTGGCTCCGGCGCTGGGGGCGGCATGGCTGCTTATGTATTAGCACACGCAGGTTTAAAAGTATGCCTCGTTGAAGCAGGTCAGGATTTTGACCCTGCAAAGAATTCTGCACAAATGAAAAATCCGTGG
>CAXUMK010000187.1:0-11005 GCA_964251885.1 uncultured Segetibacter sp.
GCAGCCGCTTTATTTTTATTATCTAAATTTCTAACCCTTGATTAGCATTAATAGCGGTTTTAAAGCCTGAAAGGCTGTCATCTCAATAGCCGCCGGTGTAGCCGGCGGAAAAAGGTAAAAAAGATATCGAAGCCCTGAAAGGGCGAAATCTTACTTCGATATGTGTTGTACGATAATGCAGGCTGGCAGTATTAGCTGCTATGAAAAGATGTGGCACAAGTGAGTGACACAACCGGAGTAGAAGAAAGAACAAATGCTTGTTCCCAAAAAAACTTACGTTAATGAAATTGCATCTTCATTCTTAAAAAACGAAAACACGGTCGTTCCGTAATTACGCTGAAATTCAAAAGCAGCAAACTTTTCATAAGCATTGCGGGGAGTATGTTCTAAAACAAAGTATCCGCCTTGTGCGATGAGCTTTTTTGCAACAATTATTTTAGGCAACTCGTCTATTGCGCCTAACGCGTAGGGAGGTCCGGCAAAAATAAAATCAAACTGTTCGCTGCACGATGACAGGTAAGAAAACACATCTAAGCGAAGAACCTTGTAATTTTCGACCTTCAGCATCTCCAGGTTTTTCCTGATGAAATCATTCATTACAGTATCTTTTTCTACAATCGTAAGGTCTGCGGCGCCTCTCGAAGCAAGCTCATAACTGATGCTGCCGGTACCACCAAAAAGGTCAAGGGTTTTTATGCCTTCCAAATCTATCCGGTGCTGCAAAATATTAAACAAGCCTTCTTTTGCAATGTCTGTCGTAGGCCGGGTATTGGGCATGTTTGCAGGAGGATTAATCTTTCTTCCCCCAAACTCACCTGAAATAATTCTCATTTTACAAGATTGAAAAAAGGAGTAAAATAGTGCTGCGGGTGCTCGGTAACTTTCAATAACAGATTGCGGGGAGTTGCATATTCGACTACCACATTTTTATAGTAGGTGATCAGTTCCCTGTACAATTTAAAATCGAGATCGATCATTCCTGAGATCTGTATAGTAAGGGCATCGGTGTACAGTTCAAAGCGTTGTGTTATGTTTATGAGGTAATACAAAACGTCTTCAGGAGTTTCATAATCAAAAGTTTGAATCAATTGCAGAGCTCTTTCTTTCAGTACTGCAACTACCATGAACGTGTTGTAAAACTGGATAGAAATAAATTCGGAAGGAAAGCCGGAAGCAATGCTTGTGAGCCGGCAAATAATATTAGAATACGTATGATGAAACGATGCCTTCGCAAAGCTTTTATTGAGACAGGCAAACGCCTCTGCATTTACCCGGTACACATTCATAATGCCCGGCTCAATTGGAAGGTGTTCGAATTGAATTTTTGATAAAGGGTCTGTGCCAAAAACCAGGTCAACGTACTCTGCCGCTATTTCTTTGTTGAACTTAAAAATAGGAACCGGCATACAAAACGCATCATTGATATAAATACTGACAGAAGAAAAAGTATTACTTAAAAATTGAGACTGCGAAAAAATATCTGCAAGCAGCTTTTCGAAATCGACCCGTTCATCTTCTTTAAAGGTAAATAACTCGTAAGCCGAAATTGATCTTTTTGCATTTTTTGTAACGATACATGCAATATGCGATTTTGCTATTTCAATTACCAGTTGGTCACTGCTTTCCACTGAATTGCCTGCTGTTGCACTGTAATTACTAAAACTCTTATTTGGCATTGAAACGTTATTGCAACTGCAAGTATACTAAAAAATTATTCGCACGATGGTTATAGCTTTTTGCAAAGGTTCTACGGGCTTAGAGTCTGTGAAGTCTTACTGCATTTCGGCCAGCATCTTTTTGCCTTCTGCTTTCAATGCTGTGTCGTCGGCGGTTCTTATTGGCAATTTTACAAGCTGGCTAAGCACTTCAATTGCCTTTGCCGGCTGGTTGTCGTACTTATATGCTTTTGCCAGGTCAAGAAAATTTAAAACATAATAGGGTTCAAGTGTTTTGCATCGTTGCATCAGGCATGCCTCCAAACAACACTTTTATCGCAGCTTTCTTTGTCCAACCAAGACTTACCATTTCAAAATTCCATTTTCCTAAAACGTAGTTTGCTTTTCCATGATTAGGATTTATTGAAAGAGCTTTATCGGCATACGTTTTCATTTCTTTTAGATCAACAACCGTCTTTTTATTCTCCGTTTCCACTTCTGACAGTTTACCGGCAGCCACCGCTCTTACATAGTTTGCATCGGCACTGGTTGAGTCGATTGAAAGCGCTTTATCAGCATAGTCTTTTGCCCGGGTATAATAATCGAGCTTCGCCTTTTTATCCGTTTGCCTTGCACCGATCGCTGAGCTTAGTTCACTGCTTCTTACAAGAGACTGCATGTTGTTATGGTTAGCAGCCAAAACTTCTTTATATTTATCAACCGCCTGTTCATCTTTAAAAGACCGTTCAAGGTTCGACGCTTCTTTTAAAAGCGTAGGAACATCCTGGGCAAAAAGCAGCTTCGATGCTAATAACAATACAATCACAAACAGCTTCTTCATTACTCTCTTTTTAGTTTAAAGGTTACCCCAACCAAGCCCTCAAAATTGGTGATGGGAGGATGCAATTTAGAAATAGAAATAACAACCTCTGTAACTACCGGGAATTTCGCAATTATTTCACAGGCGATCTCTGTTGCCAGTGTTTCAAGCAGGTGTGCAGGTATGCGCATTCTTTGTTTTACCAATGAAAGCAAAGCGGTATAATCAAGCGTCTCCTCGATTTCTTTTACCGGTATGTGTGCAGGAATATACGATGCTGTAAGGTTTACTTCAAATTCTCCACCCAGTATATCTTCTCCTGCATGTAATCCATGATAACCAAAAAAAATTATTTTGTGCAAGTGGATTTCCATGAGTGAATGCATACGTATAATATTACCAAGGACTGTTTTAGAATAATTTTTTATAGTAAGATGAGACATGCCACACCTTGAAGGTGTGGCACGTCTTGCGGAAGTACTTTTATGGAACAGGCAGAAGCAATTCTATTTAACATCGTTGTGTCACTCACTTGTACTTTTAGTACTTTGCTTCGGCACGTACATTTTTTGTTCTTTTTAAAGCCCATTCAAGGTTTGGAGTTTCTATAAATCAAGGTATAAATCAGTAACTCCCTCGCTTGTCGAATAAAGAATAAAAAGTACAAGAGTGCGACGCAACGGCGGTCTCATAGTAGTAATTCAGCCCGGATCAAAAATTCTACTCACTTTTTTACCCCTTGAGCAGTATAAAGTCCCTCAGGGATTTGTTCTTTAAGCCCCTTCAGGGGTTTGGGGTTTTAAGCCCCTTCAGGGGTTTGGGGTTTTAAGCCCCTTCAGGGGTTTGGGGCTATTACAATTCCCCTGTCATCATTAAATATTTCTCAGCATCCAGTGCAGCCATGCACCCACTGCCTGCTGCGGTTATTGCCTGGCGGTAGTGTTTATCCTGCACGTCGCCTGCTGCAAACACGCCTTCCACATTTGTCTTTGCTGTTCCGGGAACAGTTACCAGGTATCCGGTTTCATCCATTTCAAGCCATCCCTTAAAAATATGGCTGTTAGGAGTATGACCAATCGCCACAAAAAACGCACTCACAGGAATGTCGGTTATTTCATTCGTCTTATGATTTTTAATTCTCACACCTTCCACTTTGGTATCACCTAAAACTTCTTCGGTAGACGAATTCCAGTGAACCTGGATGTTGGGAGCACGTAATACCCGTTCCTGCATAATTTTAGAAGCACGCATCTGGCTGCGTCTTACCAGCATATTTACCTTGCTGCATATTTTAGACAGGTACAATGCCTCCTCTGCAGCCGTATCTCCGGCTCCTACAATGGCCACTTCCTTTCCTTTAAAAAAGAAGCCATCGCATACGGCGCAGGCGCTTACGCCATATCCGTTTAAACGCTGCTCACTCTCAAGACCAAGCCATTTGGCAGAGGCGCCTGTACTTACGATAACTGTTTCTGCCAGTATCAGTTTCTCTTCATCAATCCAAACTTTATACGGTGTTTCCATAAAATCCACCTTGGTTGCCAGGCCATATCTTATATCTGCACCCATTCGTGTAGCCTGTTTTTCAAAATCAATCATCATATCAGGCCCCTGGATACCATCGGGATAGCCGGGATAATTTTCTACCTCGGTCGTTATTGTTAACTGACCTCCCGGCTGAATGCCCTGGTACAAAACCGGTTTCAGGTTTGCACGGGCAGCATATATGGCCGCAGTATACCCTGCAGGACCAGATCCTATAATTAAACATTGAACTTTTTCTGTATTATTTTCCATTCTTTCTCTTTAAAATATTTAATCTCACCTGACTGCTAAAACTTTTTAAGATAAGCAACCAGGTAAGAAGAGGAATTGCTTATAAAGCGACCAAAATTATGAAACATACTAATTTAAGCCTTTCCGATTTTTGTAACATTACTTTTTATTTGGGGATTATGAGTGTTTTATACTTAACTGCATACCCGCAAAAAGCGCCTAAGGCTCCATCACTTATATTTCCCAAAACTTTTACAGGTGATGAAAACGGGTTGCCTACACTTTGATAGCTAAATTCGAGCGTTCTCCAAAAATCAAAAGTTGACTTATCAATATTTGCGATTTTCACGGTAACGGTATCTCCTCTTTTAAAATAGCCATAATCATCCTGACCGGGCTTGTTGTTACGGTCTATGCCCTGGTCTATTTGCGCATCGTAAACAGTACCGTCGGTTACCTGGTCATCGTAAACAGAAGTAGCGCCGGGCAAATAACTGCCGCTGTTGACTTTGGTAAAATACCGGATATAATTTCCATAACCCGCAGGGTCGGTTAGTCTGCCCATTAATACAACCTTTGTCGTATCAGCATTGTGAGGTGCAGGCTTCCACCAGATGCTATCTAATGTTTTTGCGGGCAAGGGAATATGAGTAATGGCGGTGTAACTGTTGTTGTTATACTCAATCTGCAAAGTGTAGGTTTTACCAAACGCACCTTTCATGTTAACGTCACTATTTGTTGTATCAGTACCATAATACACATAGTTGTAGCCACCTCCCAGAGAAATAGTATAAGCTTTCAAAGGCACCGTTCTGCTGCTGTCCGACAGTGTAATTTTTGCATCTTTTACCAGTGAAGATTCCAGAATTTTAAAATTTATACTGCTAAAATAGTTAAGAGACGTACTTAAAACAATGTTAGGCGTCTGTCCACTTTCAAGGGTTCCGTCTACTACTAAAAGAGGTTTTTGCGCTTCAGGCTGAATTTGTATTGTTTTTTCGCACCCGGCCAAAATGAAAAAGATAAAAATGAGACACCCGTATTTCATTATGCAAATTTAAGCATCGCTTTTTAAAGACACGAACAGGGATTTGAATTATAACTTTTAACATATATGGTTGATAGTCAGGCAGGAAGAAAAACACGTGGCATGGTAATTTTACTTTTTTAAGAAAATTACATTGTTATGCCAAAAAAATTATTTTCATCAGCAGCTTTGCTTCTTGGTTTTGTGCTGATGATCAGTTCATGCGTACCTAAGAAGGAGTTGTTATCTGCACAGCAGACTATTGATAAAATGCGGGCCGACAGTATTCAGTTTGCAACCCGGATAAGTTCTTTACAAGGAAATGTAAGTGACCTGGAAGGTAAACGAAGCACGCTTCAGCAACAATTAGAAGCAACCCGTAAAGAAGCAACAAGCCGCTTGCAAGACGCTTCTTCAAGATTGAATATGAGCCAGGAGCAAATTGCCGACCAGCAGCGCCGCCTGGAGCAATTACAATCTTTGATTGACCAGCAAAGAAAAAATACCGAACTGCTGCGTTCTAAAATCAATGATGCATTGGTAGGCTTTAGTTCAAACGAACTTACCGTTGCTACTAAAAATGGTAAAGTATATGTAAGCCTGCAGGAAAATTTACTGTTTCCATCAGGAAGCGCAGTAGTAAACCCAAAAGGTAAACAAGCGCTTGGCAAATTGGCAGATGTTTTAAACGTAAATAATAACATCAATGTAAATATCGAAGGTCATACAGATTCAATCCCTATTAAAGGGAAATACGAAGATAACTGGGCTTTGAGCGTTGCCCGTTCTACAGCAATTGTACGAATTCTTACAGACGCTTATAAAGTTGACCCCACCCGCGTAACAGCGAGCGGACGCAGCCGGTATGAGCCGGTAGAAAGCAATTCCACACCCGAAGGAAGAGCAAAAAACCGTAGGACAGAAATTATACTTGAACCTAAGTTGGATGAATTAATGCAGTTGATTCAGGCAGGTAATACAACGGGGCAGTAAAGTAGATAGAATTAGAGCAATAAAAACGGTTGTCGTGGGACAACCGTTTTTTTGTTAGCTATATTTTCGACCTTTCTTAATATTACTTTACAGTGATATTTTTCTATTTCCTTTTTTAAATCTTAACTTTCAATATAGTCAGATACGGTTACCGAAATACATCCATAACTAATGTTTTAAATATAATGAGTAAGAAGATAATATGTATTTTGTTGTTTTTTTCGTGTATGTCCTTATCGTTTTTTTGCAAAAAGTCTTCAAAAGGTTGCTATTATTATACTCCTCCAAGTTCTTTATTTTTTCAAATAAAGAAAAATGGTGGTATTTTACCTGACACAGTACTAAATAATATGCGCTTAAGTTATGTATTAGATGGAAGCAAGAAATACATTAATGATTTGTCGCATGCTGTAGACTTTTACGCGAACATGGGAATAATGACAACAAGAACAATTGGCACATTAGGTGCCCGAACCTACGTTTTAGAGTACAATGACAATTTATTGACTAATGATACTTTATTTGCAAATTATACATACGAAACGCCGGAGTCTAATTGTGAATACAGGCTTTTGCAAATTAAGTTTAATAATGTAATTGTTACAGCCGACACTACTTTTAGTTATCAGCCTGTTTATATTTTTAATAAGAATTAAAAATTAAGCCATTCGCACAAATAAAAGAGCCACTTTTAAAAAAAGCGGCTCTTTTATTTGAAAAGGAAAAATATCTTTTATCCCAAATACGCTTTAAGCGCATTGCTATAACGTGCTTTTTGCAGGCGTTTAATCGCTCTTTCTTTTATCTGACGAATGCGCTCTTTGGTTAAATCGTATTTCTGGCCGATTTGTTCGATTGTCACTCCATTCTCTCCATCCAAACCAAAATAGGCATTTACAATCTCTGCCTCTCTTGGCGAAAGTGATTTTAACACACGACGAATTTCTTCTCTAAGGCTGTCTTTCATCACATCCTCGTCTGTATCATCTCCGCCTTCAAGCAAATCGCCCATTGCCACGTCTTCCGCTTCATGAACCGGTGCATCCAGCGATGTATGCCGCGTATTGCTCTGGAAAATATTGTTGATCTCAGTTTCGCTCATTTCCAGAATATCAGCTAATTCCTCAGTACTCGGTTCTCTCTCATGCTCCTGCTCAAAAGCCATGTAAGCTTTATTCGCTTTATTGTAAGTGCCGATTTTATTCTGGGGTAAACGTACAAGTCTTCCCTGCTCTGCCAAAGCCTGTAATATCGATTGACGTATCCACCAAACTGCGTAAGAAATAAATTTGAAACCTTTTGTTTCATCAAAACGCTGTGCTGCTTTTATAAGACCAAGGTTGCCTTCATTTATCAAATCACTTAAAGATAAACCCTGGTGCTGGTATTGTTTAGCTACCGAAACCACGAAACGAAGGTTAGCAGTTGTTAATCTTTCAAGAGCTCTCTGGTCACCCATTTTTATTTTCTGGGCAAGAATGGTCTCCTCCTCAGGAGTGATCATTGGTATTTTAGAGATTTCCTGCAGATATTTTTCAACCGCCTGAGAATCGCGATTCGTGATTTGTGTAGCAATTTTGAGTTGCCTCATAATGTAAAGTATTTATAAATTATAACTGGAAAACAACAATTGTAAATGGTAAGCTATCTAATATGACGAGTTCAAGAGTCATAAAGTTACGTTGCAACATTGAATTTTGCCAGCAAATGTGGACAAACAAGGCTTTTTTGTCTATAAATTAACCGGCAATAAGCTTTTTTATGCAGAATTTTCAATTTCATAGGAAATTTTTTAATTACTATTATTCCTGAAACAAATTAAAATTGCAGTAAAAGCAATCTTTAAATAACAGTATAATGGAAAATTATGTTCAAAAAGCATACCCCCTTTAATGCAGAATAACTCCTATTCGCTTAATTTCGTGCCCTATGATCGACTATCGTTCGGATACGTTTACCAAACCTTCTGCACCAATGTTGGAAGCAATGTGTAAAGCAGCGGTGGGTGACGATGTATATGGTGAAGACCCAACAGTAAATAAGCTGGAAGCCATATCTGCCGAAATGTTTGGAATGGAAGCAGGACTTTTTTGCCCAAGTGGCACTATGACCAATCAAATTGCTATTAAATGTCACACACAGCCGGGAAATGAAGTTATTTGCGACCAGCTTTCTCATGTATATATTTATGAAGGTGGAGGCATTGCACTTAATTCTGCCAGTTCTGTGCGTGCCATAGCAGGAAATTATGGACGGATAACCGCAGAACAGGTTCTGGATGCAATTAACCCCGATGACATTCATAAACCCTGCACAAGTCTTGTAAGCCTCGAAAATACTGCAAACCGCGGCGGAGGAAGCTGCTACGATTTTGCAGAGATTGAAAAAATAAAGGAAGTATGTACGTCTCACCAGCTTGCGCTTCACCTGGATGGGGCAAGATTGTTTAATGCCTTGGAAGCAAAAGGAGAAAAGCCATCACAATATGGAAAAGCTTTCGACAGCATTTCTATTTGTTTAAGTAAAGGTTTGGGAGCGCCCGTTGGAAGTGTGTTACTTGGTAAAAAAGATTTTATAAAAAAAGCAAGGCGCATAAGAAAAGTTTTTGGAGGAGGAATGAGGCAAGCAGGATACCTTGCTGCTGCATGTACGTATGCTCTTGAAAATAATACAAAGCGGCTTAGTGAAGATCATAAGCACACAAAAATGCTTGCTGATGCTGTAAGCAAAAAAGAATTTACAGGTCATATTTTACCTGCAGAGACCAACATTCTTATTTTTGAAGTGAACGGACGATTTACCCCTGCTGCTTTCGCGGAAGCAATGCGTGAACATGATATAAAGGTTACGGCGATTTCTAAAACGCAGGTAAGAATGGTTTTGCACCTGGATATAACCGGTGATATGGTAGAAAAAACGGTAAAAGTGATTGAGCAATTATAACTTTACTTACCAAAATAAGAAAAAACACAAGTACGATAATGTTTCCAAAAATCAACCCATCTAACACACAGGCATGGCTTCTCTTAAAAAGACATTATGACGAAGAAATGCAGCGCACGCATTTACGAAAATTATTTGCCGCAGATGCTGAACGTTTCAATAAATTTTCCGCTTCGTTTGAAGATATTTTATACGATTATTCAAAAAATATCATAAACAGTAAAACACTTCAGTTACTGTTTCAGCTTGCGGAAGAATGCCAGGTAAAAGATGGTATTGATGCGATGTTTAACGGAGAAAAAATTAATGAGACCGAAAACCGTTCTGTGCTGCATGTTGCCTTACGTAATTTTTCTGACCGTGAATACATTTCTGACGGTAAGAAAGTAATGCCTGAAGTGGAGAAGGTAAGAGAGCATATAAAAGCTTTTACAGCCAAAGTTCACTCTGCAGAATGGAAAGGATACACAGGCAAGCCAATTAAGTACATTGTAAACATAGGTATTGGAGGCAGTGATTTAGGACCCGTAATGGTTACCGAAGCATTGAAGCCTTACTGGAAGAAGGATATTGAAGCATACTTTGTAAGTAATGTAGACGGAACGCACATCGCCGAAACACTAAAAAAAGTAACGCCTGATGAAACACTGTTTTTGATAGCATCAAAAACATTTACAACACAGGAAACCATGACCAATGCACACACTGCAAGAGATTGGTTTATGCAGGCTGCAAAAGATGATGCACATGTAGCAAAACATTTTGTCGCGTTAAGTACCAATGAAAAAGAAGTTGTTTCTTTTGGCATTGCTCCTGAAAATATGTTTGTGTTTTGGGATTGGGTTGGCGGAAGATATTCGTTGTGGAGCGCAATAGGGTTGTCTATTGCCTTAACAGTTGGATATGAAAATTTTGAAGCGTTATTAAAAGGAGCTTCAGCGGTAGATGAACACTTTAGAACACAAAAGTTCTCTAATAATATCCCGGTTATCATGGCGCTTACGGGAGTTTGGTACACCAATTTCTTCGGAGGACAAACTGAAGCCATTTTACCTTACGACCAGTATATGCACAGGTTTGCCGCTTACTTTCAGCAGGGTAATATGGAAAGTAACGGAAAAAGTGTAGACAGAAACGGCTATGAGGCCAACTACTCTACGGGACCGGTTATTTGGGGTGAACCGGGTACAAATGGCCAGCATGCATTTTACCAGCTAATTCACCAGGGAACTTTAATTATCCCCTGCGACTTTATAGCTCCTGCCATTAGTCACAATCCTATTGGTGACCATCATGTAAAATTGTTAAGCAACTTTTTTGCCCAGACAGAAGCCTTAATGAACGGAAAAACCGAAGAAGAAGTGACTGCCGAACTGGTAAAGGCCGGGAAGTCAAAAGAAGAAATTAAAAAATTAGTTAAGTTTAAAGCTTTCAAAGGAAACAAACCAACGAATTCTTTCCTGGTAAAAGAGATTACTCCAAGAAGTTTAGGCAGCCTGATAGCGATGTACGAACACAAGATCTTTGTACAGGGGATTATCTGGAATATTTTCAGTTTTGACCAATGGGGAGTTGAGTTAGGCAAACAGCTTGCAAGTAAAATTTTACCGGAACTGATAAATGAGGAAGAAGTGCACAACCATGACTCATCGACTAACGGATTGATAAATTACTTCAAGAAAATAAGAAAACCCTGATGGAAAGATTACCTTCAAAAAACCTATTTGCTGACAAAAATAAAAGCCCTTTTTACAGGGCTTTTATTTTTATGAACGTATAAGTTGTTTTGTT
>CAXUMK010000188.1:0-10992 GCA_964251885.1 uncultured Segetibacter sp.
ACAATCTGATACTCTGTACTATCCCTGTACTTGGCCGTAGGCTTACGACGCAACGGTTGACTCATAGTAGTAATCCTGGCCGGTTCAAAAAAATTCTACTCATCTTTTTACCCCTTGTGCAGTATAACGAAAAGATCATACAAACAAAAGTCCCCTGCTGCAAATGCAGCAAGGGACTTTGTATATTGTTCTTGTTCCCCTTTAGGGGTTAGGGGTTTAATAATCCATTCCACCCATTCCGCCTGGCATACCACTTGGCATTCCTGCACCGGCAGATTTAGGCTCTGGTTTGTCAGCTACTACACACTCGGTAGTCAATAACATACCGGCAATAGAGGCAGCATTTTCAAGAGCTACACGGGTAACTTTAGTTGGGTCAATAACACCTGCAGCAAACAGGTTTTCATAAACCTCTGTGCGGGCATTGAAACCAAAGTCGGCAGTACCTTCTTTAATTTTCTGAACCACGATAGAACCTTCGATACCGCTGTTTATAACGATTTGGCGAAGTGGTTCTTCTATAGCACGTTTAACGATTTGGATACCTGTAGTTTCGTCTTCGTTAATGCCTTTCAAATTTTCCAAAGCTTCGATAGCGCGAATGTAAGCAACACCACCGCCTGGTACAATACCTTCTTCAACGGCAGCGCGGGTAGCGTGTAAAGCATCGTCAACACGGTCTTTCTTTTCTTTCATTTCAACTTCGGTAGCAGCGCCTACGTACAGAACTGCCACACCACCGCTTAATTTAGCAAGACGTTCCTGTAATTTTTCGCGATCGTAATCTGAAGTTGTATTCTCGATTTGAGATTTGATTTGGTTAACACGACCAGTGATATCGTCTTTTTCACCTTTACCACCAACGATGGTTGTGTTATCTTTATCTATTGTGATAGAAGCAGCAGTACCTAAGTAAGTAAGGTCGGCATTGTCAAGTTTGTAACCTTGCTCTTCGCTGATAACGATCCCTTTTGTAAGGATAGCGATATCCTGCAACATTTCTTTACGACGGTCACCAAAACCAGGCGCTTTAATAGCTGCAACTTTCAATGTACCACGTAATTTATTTACAACCAAAGTAGCCAATGCTTCACCTTCAAGGTCTTCAGCAATGATCACTAATGGACGTCCGCTTTGCGCAACTTTCTCCAGAATGTGAAGAATGTCTTTCATTGCAGAGATCTTCTTATCATAAATAAGAATGTATGGGTTCTGCAATTCAGCTTCCATTTTTTCGCTGTTGGTCACAAAGTAAGGGCTGATATAACCACGGTCGAACTGCATACCTTCAACTACATCAACTGTAGTATCTGTACCTTTTGCTTCTTCAACAGTTATAACACCTTCTTTACCTACTTTTTGCATTGCCTGGGCAATCAGTTTTCCAATTTCGCTGTCACTATTGGCAGAGATGGTAGCAACCTGCTCAATTTTCTCACTGTCATTTCCTACAGCATGAGACTGAGAACGAAGGTTAGCAACAACAGCCTGAACAGCTTTGTCAATACCACGTTTCAAATCCATTGGATTAGCGCCTGCAGCTACGTTTTTTAAACCTTCGCTGATGATAGACTGAGCCAGAACAGTTGCAGTAGTAGTACCGTCACCTGCAATATCTGCAGTTTTAGAAGCTACTTCCTTCACCATCTGGGCGCCCATGTTTTCGATAGCGTCGTCCAGTTCTATTTCTTTTGCAACAGTAACACCATCTTTAGTTACAGATGGAGCGCCGAATTTTTTCTCGATAACAACGTTACGACCTTTAGGTCCAAGTGTTACTTTCACGGCGTTGGCCAATGTGTCAACACCTTTCTTCATCTTATTTCTTGCTTCAATTTCGAAGAAGATTTGCTTTGCCATATTTTATTAATTTGATAATTTGCTAATTCTATAATTTGCTAATTCTATAATTTGCTAATGAAAATTCTAAAAGCTGAAGCATTAGCACATCAGCACATTTGCTAATTAGCAAATCAAACGATTGCTAAAATGTCGCTTTCTCTCATGATGAGGTATTCGCCACCTTCTACAGAAATTTCAGTTCCTGCATATTTGCCGTATAATACAGTGTCACCTGCTTTTACAGTTACGGGCTCATCCTTTTTACCAGGACCAGCAGCAATAACTACCCCTTTCTGAGGTTTTTCTTTTGCAGTGTCAGGAATAATAATTCCACCAGCAGTTTTTTCTTCAGCCGCAGCGGGCTTTACTATTACCCTATCGTGCAAGGGGGTAACTTTTAAATTTTCAGCCATACTTTTAAATTTTAATAGTTGTAAAAAGAATTGTGATTGTGCTGCTCTACAGCGACTATTGTGCCGCACGTAATAAAAAAGTCAAATTTGCAGTCAATGACAAAAGTTGACAGATAAGCTGTGAAAGTTGACAGAGGAAATCGATGACAGGTGACAGTTAAGGAGGAAAGAATGCAGCACTTCACCTGGCTTTTTGTTTTTTTATACTGCTCGCCGAATAAGAATGTGCAGTGATTTTTTTGAGCCCGGCAGAATAGCTACTATGAATCATCGTTGCGTCGCACTCTTGTACAATTTCTCCGTTATTCGGCTCTGCACAAATTGATGAGACTTAAAGTATAGTTAACGCTATTTAAGGCCTCAATCAATCTTCAATAGTTTCTGCATACTTTTTAAAGTTATTTAGGATCGCCTGCCATCCGCCACGCTGCATGTCAACAGGATTTGTGCTTTCGGCTTCAAAAGTTTCCACGACTGCTGTTTCATCTTCATTGCTTTTAAAAGTAACTGTAACCTTTCTTCCATCACCGAGGGTATACACGATCAGTTCGTTGGTTTTTATTTCATCATATACGCCGCCAAAGTCAAAACCAAAACTTCCATCTTTTGCTTCCATGCGGTAAACAAATTTTCCGCCTGGCTGCAAATCACTTTCTGCTTTTGGCGTATACCACTCATCTGAAGCATTGTTCCAGCGGGTAATGTGTTCGGGAGTAGTCCATAGTTTCCAGGCTTTTTCTATCGGTACATTCAGCGTTGTTTCTACCGTGATTTCTGTTTTTTCAGTCGTTGCCATTTTTGATTGTTTTGATTGTATAAATCAGTACTTCTGGTTGGTAAGATAATATGTATTTTATAACCAGCTTCTTTTCAAATTTACAGGGTGCATTTCAAATAGTCGCGTTTGTGGTTGTCCTTTTGTAAATTCTATAGTCATTAAGTTATTGAGTCATTAAGTCATTAATGCATCGTCATCAGGTTGACAGTTAGCTGTGGGATTGCTTTCTCGCCTTAGGCGGGCAAGGCTTTCCAATGACGGGTAGAAAATTAACGATGATTTGGTAGATAAAATGTTAGGGGTGCAATGCTGTACCGCTCCTTCTCCGCGAGGAGAAGGAGATGGAGGATGAGGTCTTGCCGAACAGCGAACAAATGGTACACGAGTGCGACGCAACGATGTAAAATAGTAGCACTACTCTGCCCGGCTCATAAAAATATCCTTACACATTTTTAAACTGTATAACTTCAATAAATAAGCAGGATGCTATGAAAGTTTTATCAGCAGAACAAATACATCAATGGGATGCGTTTACCATATCAAATGAACCAATCAATTCAATTGATTTGATGGAGAGGGCAGCCCGGAAATGTACAGAGTGGATAGAAAAAAAATACATTAATAAAAAAATAAAGATTTTTTGCGGTAAAGGAAATAATGGAGGTGACGGGCTGGCAATTGCCCGCCAGCTTACTGAACAGGATTTATTTGCTAATGTATACATTTTAGAATTTGGCGCTGCAGGTACCGATGATTTCCAGGCAAATCTTAGCAGGCTTCATTCGTTGCCTGTTCCAATTCATTTTATCCAGCACGCAGATTTTTTCCCTCTGATAGATAAAACAGATATTATTATTGATACCCTTTATGGTTCGGGTTTGAACCGGCCGCTGGAGGGTTTATCAAACCAGCTTGTACAGCATATCAATCATTCAGGCGCTGTCATTGTATCTGTTGATTTACCATCAGGAATGTTTGCAGATAAACCTACTGATAAAGAGAGTGTAATAAAAGCAAATCATACCCTTACTTTTCAAACCTTGAAAATGTGTTTTTTGTTTCCTGAAAATGAAGAGTTTTTTGGAGAAGTGCTGGTGTTGGATATTGGTTTACATCCCGGATTTTTAGAAACTGCATCATCTGTTTACGAGCTGACCGACGGGCAATTCATCAGTCACATTTACAAACCAAGAAAACAATTTTCTCACAAAGGCACTTATGGACATGCAGGTATCATAGCAGGTGAAAAAGGGAAAATGGGCGCAGCAATCCTGTGTTCAAAAGCCTGCCTGCATTCCGGGGCCGGGCTTGTATCAGCATTTGTGCCTTCTGAACAGTTTGCGATCCTTCAAACAGCCGTACCTGAAGTGATGGTGCAATCGCAGGAAGAAATAGATACGCTTGAATGGGCAAAATATACAACCATTGGCATTGGTCCAGGCATTGGTACAAGCGAAGACAGCGCACGACTGATCCAAGAAGTGCTTGCTCACTACAACAAGCCAATGGTGATAGACGCAGATGGACTAAACATACTTTCTGCCAATGAAGAATTGTTATCAGAGTTACCGCCCGGCAGCATTTTAAGCCCGCATCCAAAAGAGTTTGAACGCCTGTTTGGCCATTCAAACAATCATATTGAACGAATACAAACAGCACGTCTGCAGGCGCAAAAGCTGTTTGTATATATTATTGTAAAAGGTCACTATAGTTTTGTTGCCTGTCCTGATGGTGAGGTCTATTTTAATACAACCGGAAATGCCGGTATGGCTACCGGCGGTAGCGGTGACGTGCTTACCGGTATTTTAACGGGTTTACTTGCACAGAATTATTCATCAAAGGAAACCTGTTTACTGGGGATGTACCTACATGGTCTTGCCGGCGATATTGCTGCAAAGTTAGTATCGCAGGAAGCGCTAAGCGCAGGTGATCTTATTAATTATATTGGTAAAGCGTTTCTTTCAATTGCTCAATTAGAACATTTTGTCTAACTTTTTCTACCATCGGCTTTTCAAGACTAAACGTTTGTAATTCAAAAACTTCTATCTCTAATTCAAATTTATAGTACCAAAACCTGTCACAGCTTTGTCAGTTGCTATCTTTTATTTACTAATAAAGTAAAAAAAGAAGGATTATTTAATAAAGTGTTAATATGGACTTTTATACTATTTTTGACAACTTTAGAAAATAAAAAGATAGAAACAGATATGGACAAATTGATTTACGCCGTTCCGGCTATGGGAGTTATTGGCCTTCTTTACACACTCGTAAAGTTTAATTGGGTATCTAAGCAAGATGCCGGCAATGACCGGATGAAAGAAATTGCCCGCTACATACAGGAAGGCGCAATGGCTTTTTTAAGAGCCGAATACAAGATCCTTACTTATTTTGTTGTCATTGCCGCAATACTTTTAGCGGTGATGGGGTACAGTAATGCAAACAGTCACTGGAGCATTGCCCTGGCTTTTATTATGGGTGCCATCTTTAGCGCACTCGCTGGTTTTATAGGTATGCAGGTAGCCACAAAAGCAAATGTGCGTACCGCACATGCAGCACGCACCAGTCTTAGCAAAGCACTATCCGTTTCTTTTACGGGTGGTTCGGTTATGGGTTTGGGTGTGGCAGGATTAGCGGTACTTGGTCTGGGAGGTTTATTTATTATACTGAAAACTATTTTTGGCGCCGGCGCTGTTGATAGTCTTGAAATGGAAAGAACTATTGAGGTTCTTACTGGTTTTTCTTTGGGTGCCGAAAGCATCGCTTTGTTTGCCCGTGTTGGAGGAGGCATTTATACCAAAGCTGCTGACGTAGGCGCCGATCTGGTTGGTAAAGTAGAAGCAGGTATTCCTGAGGATGACCCGAGGAACCCGGCTACTATTGCAGACAACGTAGGCGATAATGTGGGTGATGTTGCTGGTATGGGAGCGGATCTATTTGGCTCTTATGTGGCAACTGTTTTGGCAACTATGGTATTAGGAAGAGAAACGACCATTCCTTCCGGTTCACTTAACCAGTTTGGCGATATGGCTCCTATCCTGTTGCCGATGATGATTGCGGGTACGGGCATTTTGTTTTCTATTGTCGGAACCCTCTTTGTAAAAATTTCTGACAGTGCCGGTTTAAGCACCAATGCTGTACAGAAAGCATTGAATATGGGAAACTGGGGTTCTATTGTTTTAACCGCCATCGCTTCCTATTTTCTCGTTCACTGGATACTTCCCGAAACCATGTCTTTAAGAGGATTTGACTTTACCCCTACCCGTGTTTTTGGGGCAATTGCTGTGGGTTTGGTAGTCGGTACTTTAATGAGTATGATTACCGAATATTATACGGCAATGGGTAAAGGCCCGGTACTAAGTATTATAAAACAATCCGGTACAGGACATGCCACCAATGTAATCGGAGGTCTGGCTGTTGGTATGCAAAGTACTTTTTTTCCTATTCTGGTATTGGCTGCAGGTATTTTTGGCAGCTATAAGTTTGCCGGTTTGTACGGTGTAGCCATTGCTGCTGCAGGCATGATGGCAACCACTGCCATGCAATTGGCAATTGATGCGTTTGGCCCCATCGCAGACAATGCCGGAGGTATTGCTGAAATGAGTGAACTGCCTAAAGACGTTCGTGAAAAAACAGATATTCTCGATGCGGTTGGTAATACTACTGCTGCTACCGGTAAAGGTTTCGCCATTGCTTCGGCAGCTTTAACTGCGCTGGCTTTGTTTGCTGCTTATGTGGGCGTTATTAATCACAACCATTACAAAATGATTGGTATTGATATTTATAAAGCAGATGTATTAGCGTGCTTGTTTGTCGGTGCCATGATACCTTTTGTATTTTCTTCCCTCGCTATTCGTGCTGTGGGTGAAGCGGCAATGGCAATGGTCGAAGAGGTTCGCCGCCAGTTTCGTACCATTCCCGGTATTATGGAGGGAACTGGTAAGCCTGAGTATGATAAATGTGTGGCGATCTCAACAGAAGCTTCTCTTAAAAAAATGGTATTGCCTGGTTTACTGGCAATATTATCTCCATTGCTTATCGGGTTTCTCTTTGGGCCTGAAGCTTTGGGTGGTTTTTTAGCAGGCGCTACAGTAAGCGGCGTATTAATGGGTATCTTTCAAAACAATGCCGGTGGCGCATGGGACAATGCCAAGAAAAGTTTTGAAAAGGGAGTAGATATCAATGGTACGATGTATTATAAAAAATCGGATCCGCACAAAGCATCTGTTACCGGGGATACGGTCGGTGATCCTTTTAAAGATACCTCCGGTCCCTCAATGAATATTTTGATTAAATTAATGTCCATCATTTCATTGGTGATCGCTCCTACCCTTGCCCATTTACACAACAATACTACAGGAACAGAACAACCAACTCCAAGAGTGCAGAAAACAATCGAGCGAAAAACGGGTGATGACAAAGCAGGTCTTGCATTTTTTTTGAAAGGAAATAATCCTGTGAATCTGTAGCGGGTATTGATCGTTTTAAAAGGTTGCTGTTTCCCTGCATTTACCCTTGCAAGGTCATTTGCATCTTCTATTACTTTTACCTGTGTCCCGGTTATCAATTCCCTTTGTCAGCGTAGCTTGTGTTGAAAGCCCATTTCTTTATGTACTTAGCTTTTGTGCAACTATTTAGCATCGTTGTGTCACTCACTTGTACGTTCTGTTCTTTATTGAGCTTATTGAGCTTCTTATGTCAAAGCGGGGTCTTCATAGCAAGGCAATGTGTGTTAGCTGAGACATTGCGCTGCACAACATACCAGGTTCCTTAACCAGGAGCACAAGGCTTTGAAGGAGACCCCAGCAGGACGAAGAACCATAAATTAAAGTCCTTAAAGCATTTATGACTTTAAAAAATAAAAAAGATATAAGCTTAATATGTTACTGTCAATTTATATCCCGCATTAACCGTAAATGTTGCTCCCGGATTTATTGTAAGGGTTCTGCACGATGCATTCGAATTAACAACAATAGTTCCTGAATTTAATATAACATCTGTATTAGCATCTGGTACTGAACCGCAACTCCAGTTAGCTGTATTATCCCAATAGTTGTTCATAGTGCCGCTCCACGTATTGATAAAGTGAAGTGTGGTTACATTGCTGTTGGTACCATTTACGACACATAAGTATTGGTAGCCTGCCCATGATGATGGAATATTGTTTAGCTGAAGTGTTACTGAAGTAGCACCGGTGTAATTTGTGTTGTTAGTGATGTTAACAAAACCAGCTCCTGTATTCACTTTCCACTGGTAACTGCTTCCTGTGATATTTGATGTAATGGATGTACTGCCACCCGGACATACCGAAGAAATGCTGGCTTTTTGAATAAAGAAATCTCCTAAACTATTTGCTCTCACTTCTACATAATAACCGCCGGTGACAGAGTCCCATGCAACAGGTGTAAGCAATTCTTCGTTTGCAACAGGAGCATAAGTTGAAGGATAAGAAGCGGAATTGTGCGGCTGTTTAATAACAATCAAATCTGCGGGAGTAGTAATTGAATTATCATTTGCCTTTAACGCATTGAATTCAATCTTGGTAAAATATAACCGGATATTAAAATTTGAATGTGGCGGAACACTGTCTGCATAAATGGTAAAGTTTCGGTCGAGATAAGCCTTTCCATTGTATTTGCGTATGCCTCCGGTATTTTGATATACTCTTGCAGTAGTCAGCCCTAAATAATTATCATCTTTTATTTCTGCAACAGGTGTAATGCCGGCATCGTTTCCATAAGGAGCATACGTTTCAAGAAGGGTGTACCGTTTACTAACACCATAAAGAACCGCCGGAAGAGAAGATGAAGCAGTATAAGGATTTGGTATCAACCTTATTCTTTTTACCGGAGGATAATAATTTGTAAGATTTAAGCTATCAAGGTGCCGCATAAGAACATCTGATCCCGAGCTTGAAGCATTCCGGTCATCACTCCAGGCAATTAATCCCTTTCCATTTAAAGGATCTAATGCTGCAGCAGGAGAACTTACATTATAATAGCTCGCATTATACACACCGGTTCCTATCTGCCTGCCTAATGCACCCCAGGCTAACTGAGCTCCATAAAAGATAGGGCTGACTCTTGCCCCTTGATCATAACTGTCTTTTATATAAAAAAAACCAATACCGCTTTTGTCAACTGTAACAGCCGGATTACCAAATTCAGTTCCATAGCGGATATCACCTTGATCTTTACCGATCAGCTCACCAATTTTTTTTGAGGTTTTATAAACAACAGCAAATGAATCGGCAGACTGTCTTTCAACAGCAAGGTGTTGTAACCGCAGCGCCAAATTAAAAGTTGCATATGTAGCAGGATCAGCCATTAATGCTGATGCAAAAATTTGATTAGCGCCGCCACCCAAACAAAAATCGTAAGTAGATACTCCCTGTGCCAATAGTGTATCCCGGAAATAGTTCAATTTGTTTATTCCGGCAGGTTCAGTAGTGTTATATCCCGGATAGCCGGCATCATTGCAGGAAGCCCGCTGATAGGGTATGCTGTCATAAATTTCTTCTTTTATATTGTAGCCCCGAACAACTGCATTTGATACGCCTGTTGCAGATGAATAAGAACGTTTACAAGCGGCTAACAAACTTACATTTATATTGCCTGCAGTAGAAACTGCAGTGCCTTTGCAATTACTAACATCATATACAGAACTTCCACCATCAAGTACCTGGTAGCCCAATTGAGTTAAACGATATTGATTAACGACATACACATTACCACTACCGCCACAACGGATTTCCTGGTGATTTGTTCTTAGATAATATAATCTGTAAACATTGTCTTTTTGATAACTTGTATTAATAGTTTTAAGGCTGTAATCCAGGTCAAATTGGGTTTCTGTTGAGGTTGCATTTTTCTTTGCACGCCATAATTTATTATATGCTATCATTGGCCCCTGGCTTCCATTACCGTGCAAATCCATAGCTATATTGCAGCCTCCCTGCAGGTCGCTAAAAATATTGTAATCATTTACTTCTGCATCAGGGTACTGCAAATATTCATAATTACCGCAAGCTGACGAGGCAGTAACTTCCACGGCATTTTCATTCATCTTACCACCGCCATAATATTGTAAACTTCCATTTACATCTTTGTAACAAACAATATCAACAGTGCCTAATGTTTCTCTAAAAGAAACAAAAAAACCTTTATTGCCATCTGCAATTAATTGGGGCATCATAACAAAATTTGCATTGGTTGCTCTTGCCAAAATATATCCAGTTGGAAAAACAGTATTTCCACTGCTTAATACATGTTGTACACAGGCTCTTTGCCAAACATAATTAGTTACACTGTCGTCTGCATAGCTTATATAAAAGCCGCCGGCGCTGTCAGTAGCGGCAAAAGAATGATAGCGATAATCCGATCCCGAATTAGTATAGTGCTGATTGTTGGTACTTGCAGACACAGGCACACCATTATTTGCCCAAAGCTGGTTACCGTTTTTATCATATTTCTGTGCATAAATACCTGCAATATCACCGTAGCTCCCGGGATCATTACGAGCGTCTTGCCAAATAACAAAGTAACCGCTGTCGGGATAACTTTGTACAACAAGCGGAGCGGACTGTGTTTTTGCTGCAGTGCAAACAGGTATGTGCAGACTGTCGTAAAACAGGTTAGTTGTGTTACTCCACTGCCCAAAAGCAATAGAAGCATTCATTATTAAACAAAGAGTAATAAATTTTTTCATTTCTATTTTTTTTGAATGGCGGTAATTTTTGCACAACGTTAAAACTAAAATATGCAAAGTTTTCAGCTTTAGGGTTCTATTTTTTTTGTTGTTAAAGTAAATGTGCCGCCCTTTGCAGGTGTTCTTTACATACCTTCAGTTGCAGTGATAACACCATGCAACGGCGCGAGTGACTCTTTGGCTTGTCGAGTAAAGAATAAAAAGTACAAGAGTGCGACGCAACGATGTCTCATAGTAGCAATACTGCCCGGTTCA
>CAXUMK010000189.1:0-7050 GCA_964251885.1 uncultured Segetibacter sp.
GGCAATCGCTGCATTATCGGTGCCGCCACGAAGGCCAATGACAATATTGAAAGCGGCATAAGAAACGATGCCAAACATCCAAAGTGCCGAAAACTTTTTATTGACATATTGGGTTGTAACAAAAGCGATAAAAACACCGTACATACCAAAAATAGCTCCCGAGGCTCCTGCTGTCACTCCTTCGGCAACCCATACAATACTTGCCAGGCTTGCCAATGCTCCGGCAGTAAGATAAGCGATCAGAAATTTAAGTTTACCTAAGATCGCCTCGACCATCAGGCCGATAAAATAGAGACCAAACAGGTTTACAAGGAGAGGTAAAATACCGATGTGTACAAAAATGTTTGTTATTAGCCGCCACCATTCTCCGCCGGTTACATTAAACTTAACATTGCCGCCCCATTGCAGAATTTGCTGCGGCGAAGGGTCGTATATATTCACACCTCTTAATGTCATTGCAATAAAGACCAGCACATTTACAGCCATCAAAAAAAATGTGATCCCATGATCCTTCAATCCAAAAGTTATTTTGTCTGCTGTAACCCTGTTTCCCGATCTAAGTTGCTTTACTGTTTCGTCGCGGAGTATATTGGCAGCGTATTGCAGTTGTTCACTGCTCCATCGCGATCTTATATTTCTGAATTTTGGCAGCAACTGCTCTTCAATATTCTTTTGGTTGCGGCCGGCTTCATATAATTCAAGGCTTTCACTTTGGCTCTTTAAAATAAGCTCATCCTTATGAGCGATTATTTTAATGATTTCCTCGCTCAAGGTCCAGTGTGTAGGTGTGGTGGCGGTAAAGGTTCGTTCGTCTATGACCAAGTATTCCCATCCAAGTTCGCGGCAAACCTGCTGCATAATGCTAAAGGTTTGCCAGTTGGTAAGTCCTTCAGCAGATATCCTTTTCTCATATTGTGTTTTCCATCCAAAAGCCATAGCGCGAATATATTAAGAACCCTTGTCAGAATACCATTAAAATGATTTTTAAAATACGCCGCAAGTTATTCTACTTCCCCCCGCATAAAAATGTGTAGTGATTTTTTTGAGCCGGGCAACATTACTACTATTTTACATCGTTGCGTCGCACACTTCGGCTGAAGGGTACTTGCTTCGGCAAAAAAGCACACTGTCATTGCAGTGAGGAACGACGAAGCAATCTCGTTTGCAATAGTAAGACTGCTCAAACAACTGACCACTGACAACTCACTACTCACCATGCAACCATGAAATGTACCCTATCGTGTTCTAAATCCTTCATTCGTGTTTAATTTCGTGCAATAAACTTTAAGTCAATGAGTAAGTTCCGGAATTTTAAAATGGTTGATTATGTGATATATGGAAGAGGTAGTTTTAACCAGTTAGACGAAATATTAGCTCCCAACCGCAAAGGTGATACACCCATGATTTTTTTGGTTGACTATTTTTTTGAAGGAAAATCATTAGCTGACAGAATACCATTGCAGGGCAAAGACAAAGTGATATACGCAGATGTAACTTATGAGCCTAAAACGACCTACGTTGATAAAATTGCGCAGCAGTTAAAAGAAGAATTTGGAACTGTCAGCGGAGTAATAGGCATTGGCGGTGGCTCAGCAATGGATCTCGCAAAAGCTGTCAGCCTGATGATGACCAATCCGGGCTCTTCAGCCGATTACCAGGGATGGGATCTTGTAAAGTTTCCCGGCGTGTATAAAGCGGGCATTCCAACGCTGAGCGGTACAGGTGCCGAAGTTTCCCGCACAACGGTATTAACAGGGCCAACCCGCAAACTTGGAATGAACAGTGACTTCACTCCCTTTAACCAGATCGTACTCGACCCTGAACTGATAGCCAATGTGCCGGTTAATCAGCGTTTTTATACCGGCATGGACTGTTACATTCACTGCATAGAAAGCCTGCAGGGGACGTACCTGAATGAATTCAGCAAAAGCTACGGCGAAAAAGCGCTCGAACTTTGCCAGGAAATATTTTTACAAAAAGATACCTGGGACAATGAAAGCGACGACAAGCTAATGATGGCAAGTTATGCAGGCGGTATGAGCATTGCCTACAGCCAGGTCGGTGTAGCCCATGCAGTCAGTTATGGATTGGCTTTTTTATTAGGAACCAAACATGGAGTAGGAAACTGCATTGTAATGGATCATCTGGAAGAATATTATCCTGAAGGCACCGCAGAATTTAAAAAGATGGTGGAGAAAAGCAAAGTGGAGATACCACAAGACATTTGTAAAGGACTAACAGACGAGCAGTTTGATACCATGATAAATGTAAGCCTCGGCATGAAGCCGCTCTGGGAAAACGCCCTGGGAAAAGGCTGGGAAAAGATAATGACAAGAGAAAAACTGCGGGAGTTATATGGGAAGCTATAATTGTTGGTTTTTAAAAAAATAAAGCTACCGGAAAAGGCAGCTTTATTTTTTGAAAGTTTCAAAAAATTGTTCTTAACCCAACAATCCATTCTCCAATAAATATTCTGCAATCTGTACGGCGTTTGTTGCAGCGCCCTTACGCAGATTATCGCTTACGATCCACATATTTAAAGTGTTTGGCTGGCTCTCATCTCTTCTTAATCTGCCTACAAATACATCATCTTTTTCGTGCGCCCATAATGGCATCGGGTAAATTTGTTCCTGTATATTGTCTTGTACGGTAACCCCTGCAGATTCAGAAAGCAACTGCTTTACTTCATCAAGGTCAAAATCATTTTCAAACTCCACGTTTACACTTTCACTATGTCCACCCATAACAGGAATACGCACAGTAGTTGATGTTAGCCTGATACTGTCATCCTGCATAATTTTCCTGGTTTCATTCACCATTTTCATCTCCTCTTTGGTATAACCGTTCTCCAAAAACACATCAATTTGAGGAATTGCATTCAGGTCAATCCGGTACTTGTACGCCATCGCACCTTCTTCGTTTTTTCTTTCATTCATCAACTGTTCCACTGCTTTTACACCTGTACCGGTAACGCTTTGATAAGTGCTTACCACAACCCTTTTAATCGTATATTTTTTATGTAAAGGCTGTAAGGCAACCACCATCTGAATCGTAGAGCAGTTGGGGTTGGCAATTATCTTATCTTCTTTTGTCAGCACTTCCGCATTCACTTCGGGCACTACCAGTTTTTTATTAGCGTCCATCCGCCATGCGCTTGAGTTGTCAATCACAGTTATTCCTGCTTCTGCAAACTTCGGCGCCCATTCCAGCGACGTACCTCCGCCGGCAGAGAACAATGCCACGTCAGGTTTGGCTGCAATGGCGTCTTCCATGCTAACCACCGTATATTTTTTGCCTTTGAAGTCAATTTCTTTACCGACTGATTTTGCCGAAGCTACCGGCAATAATTCTGTTACCGGAAAATTTCGTTCTGCCAGTACCTGTAACATTTTAGTTCCAACTAACCCGGTGGCACCTACAACTGCAACTTTCATTTTTGATTGTTTTTCTGTTTTTTTAATAAGAATTTATTGAGCCGGCATTATATCTTCTTTCAGCATCGTTGTGTCACTCACTTTTACTTTTTGCAATTCTATTCAGCCCCCTCATCGTTTACACTTCATCGATCTTACTCCATCCACCCAACAGTGCTTCTCTCTCCTTCCTTCAGGGCAGGGGCTTCTTCCTCTCTCTTCTCCCTTCAAGGTTGGGGCTTCTTCCTATCTCTCTACTCCCTTTAGGGCCGGGGCAACAAAAAAAGCCCTCCGTTTCGGGAAGGCCTTACTATTATTTATACATGTACAAACGCAGTAACGGCTTCCCTTTTAAGGTAGCTGTTTGGTTGTACGTTTCATATTTTGTTTTGCTTGTATCACTTCTGCGAAAATAAATACAAAACGAACCGATTTCAAATTTTTTTTAATAGAAAGTAAAAGCAGCGCAAATGGTACAGTCCATCGTCATTGCGAGGTACGAAGCAATCCGATTGTGTTTGAACAGTCTTACTATTGCACAGCGGATTGCTTCGTCGTTCCTCCTCGCAATGACGATCGGCAGTTACTAAGTCGTTCGTCATTGCGAGGTACGAAGCAATCCCATTGTGTTTTAAGCAGTCTTACTATTGCAAAGGGATTGCTTCGTCGTTCCTCCTCGCAATGACGATCGGCAGGCACTAAGTCCTTCGTCATTGCGAGGTACGAAGCAATCCCATTTGTATTTGAACAAGCTTATTATTACAAGGAGATTGCTTCGTCGTTCCTCCTGCCAATGACGATGTGCTGTATTCACTACTCACCATTCACCATTCACCCGCTTTCACCGCTGAATAAAATATCCACAAGTACAAGTGTGCGACGCAACGATGTAAAATAGTAGTAATGCAGCCGGGCTCCAAAAAAATCACTTCGCATTTTATACGGCGGAAAGTATATTTGAATAAACCAAAACGAGATGTATTTTTAAGATCAGGTCACAACAAAGCTGTATGAACAAAACGTGTCTCCCTGCTTTTATTGCATTCATTTCTGTTTTCTTCACAGAAGCGAATGCACAAATACCACAACGCTTTGATGTGGTTATTGACGAAATTCTTGCTGACCCAAACCCTATTATCAGTTTGCCCAATGCTGAATATATTGAAATCAAAAATACCAGTGGAAGAAGTATTAACCTGCAGGGGTGGCGGGTAAAGAGTGTAAGTACAACCAGCGCAGCATTTCCTTTATACATATTGCCTGCAGATAGCTTCCTCATTGTTTCAAGTACCGGCAACAGACCACTTTTTACAGGTTATGGCAGAGCTGTAGGCATTTCTTCATTTCCTGCATTAGACAATGATGGAACCACTTTGTCTGTGATCTCAAAAGAAGGAGCAACCATACATTCGGTAAGTTACAATACGACCTGGTTTCAAAATGATGTCAAAAGCAACGGCGGCTGGAGCCTTGAAATGATCGATACAAAGAACCCCTGCACAGGTTTGCATAACTGGAAGGCAAGTACAGATGCAAGAGGCGGCACTCCGGGAACAAAGAATTCAGTTGATGCAAATAATCCTGACAATATCGCTCCGGCGCTTGTAAGAGCCGTTGCTTTAGATAGTCTGACAGTCGAACTAACTTTCAGCGAACCTGTTGACAGCGCTAAAGCCGCCCTGGCAGCCAGCTATACTATCAGTGACGGAGTTGGTTCTCCTGCTGCTGCAGTTACAATAGCTCCGTTTTTCAACCGGGTCAGACTTACTTTATCTGCTCCTGTTGTAACAGCCAAAGTATATACAATAACAGCAAACAATATAGCTGACTGCAGCGGAAACACAATACAAGCTGTAAATACCACAAAAGTTGGCCTTGCCAGTACGATTGACAGCCTCGATGTTATTATCAATGAAATTCTCTTCAATCCAAAACCTGCCGCATTGGATTATGTCGAAATATACAACGTCAGCAGTAAGGTCTTTAATCTGAAAGACATATATATAGCAAACAGGTCGTCAACCAATGCTGTAGCAAGTCTGCGCCAGTTAACTACTGATAACATTCTGTTGTTTCCCGGTGATTTTTATGTCTTCAGCGAAAATGGAGAGGTTGTTAAGCAAAATTATCTTGCTAAAAACCCTGATAATTTTATTGATGTTACCATGCCTTCACTGCCTGATGATGAAGGTGTATTTGTTTTACTAAATGCGCAGGGAAAAATAGTAGATGAACTGCATTACAGCTCAAAATGGCATTTCGCATTAATAGATAACGAAGAAGGAATTTCTTTGGAAAGAATAGATTATAGCAAGCCAACGCAAAATGCAGATAACTGGACTTCTGCTGCATCTACTGTTGGTTTTGGAACCCCTTCTTACCAGAATAGTCAGTTTAGAAGAGAGGTTTCTTTACAGGGAGAGGTTACTATAACGCCAAAAACTTTCTCACCAGACAATGATGGTTTTGATGATTATACCACGATCAATATTAAAATGGGTGAACCTGGTTTTGTGGCAAACATTACCATTTTTGATGCCGCAGGCCGTCCCGTTAAAGACCTTGCAAAAAATGCAACTCTCGCAGCAGCAGGTTCGTTCAGGTGGGATGGCTTAGACGATAAATTTCATAAAGTGCCGGTTGGCGTTTACGTGGCGTATACAGAAGTATTTAATTTGAATGGAAAGAAGAAATCGTTTAAGAATACAGTTGTTGTGGCAGCAAGGTTTTGATTTATACTGCGCAAGATTTAAAAAAGCGAATTGGATTTTTTTGAGCCATACTAGATTGCTACTATGAAACTTTGGTTGCGTCGCACTCTTGTACTTTTTTTCTTTACTGGGCAAAGTCACTAATTTTTTTCCTGCAAAGTATACAAAAGTCAGGGGCATTCTAATTGCTTGTAAAATTGTATGCAACATAAACATACAAACCGGTTAATACACGAAACAAGCCCTTACTTATTACAGCATGCTCATAACCCGGTTGACTGGTATCCGTGGGGAGAAGAGGCTTTGGAAAGAGCAAAAAATGAAGATAAGCCTATACTAGTAAGCATCGGCTACTCTGCCTGTCACTGGTGTCATGTAATGGAAAGGGAGAGCTTTGAGAATGAGGAAACAGCACAGTTGATGAATGAGGCTTTTGTAAACATTAAAATAGACAGGGAAGAAAGGCCTGATATTGACCACATTTATATGGACGCCGTTCAGGCAATGACTGGCAGCGGGGGATGGCCATTAAACGTATTTCTTACTCCCGACGGTCGTCCTTTTTATGGAGGCACTTATTTTCCACCTGTCAGAGCCTTTAACCGCAGTAGCTGGAGAGAAATTATAGCGGCTATCAAACAATCGTACAGTGAAAAAAAGAATGAAATAGAAAGCCAGGCCGACAATTTAACCGAACATCTGCGCAGTTCAAATGCTTTTGGCATTGGTAAACCCAATACAAATGAAGGTGTTTTTACCAAAGAAGCATTAGGCGAAACAGCCAAAAATCTTTTAAAAGCAGCCGACAAAACGTGGGGCGGTTTTGGTCGTGCACCTAAGTTTCCACAAACATTTTCCATTCAGTTTCTGTTGCGCAACTATCACTATACAAGAGATGAAGATTCTCTTAAACAAGCGCTTCTAAG
>CAXUMK010000189.1:7060-10980 GCA_964251885.1 uncultured Segetibacter sp.
AGCTTAGATAAAATGATTTACGGTGGAATCTACGACCATTTAGGCGGAGGGTTTGCCAGGTACAGTACCGATGAGCAATGGCTGGCGCCTCACTTTGAAAAAATGCTGTACGATAATGCACTTTTAATAAACGTTCTGGCAGAAGCTTTTCAACTAACCGGCAATCAATTGTACAGCCAGACAATACTGCATACGATGGATTTTATACAGCGTGAAATGATGAGCGATGAAGGTGGATTTTACAGCGCCTTAGACGCAGACAGCGAAGGTGTGGAAGGCAGGTTTTATACCTGGAGCAAAAAGGAAATAGAAACAATTTTGGGTAAGAATGCACCGCTCTTCTGCGACTTTTATAACGTAAGTGAAGATGGAAACTGGGAGCATACAAACATTCTTTGGATAACTAAATCTTTGAAAGATTTTGCTGTAGAAAACAATCTTGACGAAAGCGAATTGTATCATAAACTGGAAGCGTGCAAAGTGCTTTTAATGACGGAAAGAGATAAACGGGTAAGACCGCAAACAGATGATAAAATTCTTTTAGGATGGAACGCTTTGATGAACGTCGCCTGCAGCAAAGCATACGCGGCTACCGGAGAAACATCTTACAAAGAAATGGCAGTAAAAAATGCAGCATTTTTAGAAAAAGCTTTTACCGGTAAAAACGGTGAGGGATGGTTGCATACATACAAAAAAGGCTCTGCAAAATATCCTGCTTTTTTAGATGACTATGCATATCTCATCAGCGCTTTTATTCATCTGCAGGAAATAACAGGCAATGGAGATTACCTGCATAAAGCCAAAGAAATAACAGAACTGGTAATCGAAAATTTCGTTGAAGAAGACACTGGTTTTTTCTTTTTTACGTCTAAAACTCAGAAGGATGTTATCATCCGTAAAAAAGAGGTATATGACGGAGCAACACCCTCCGGTAATTCTGCGATGGCATTCAATCTTCATTATTTAGGTATCGTTTTCAATAACAGGCAATGGGTAGAACAGGCGATGAACATGACTGGTCAGCTTGCCGACGCCATTACAAAGTATCCTACTTCTTTTGCTAATTGGGGAAGCGTTATGCAGCAATTCATTTATGGTGTTCCTGAAATTGCTGTTACCGGGCAAAACTCGTTGGAAGTGTTATCTAAAGTGCTGAAAGAATATATACCGGTACGTGTTTTACAAAGTGCAGCTTCCTCATCAACCGGATTCCCGCTTTTAGAAGGTAAAAGCTTTGAAAGTTCGGCATTCATTTACGTTTGTAAAGAGTATTCCTGTCAAAAACCTGTCAAAAATGTTGCTGAAATAAAAAGTTTGTTAAAATGAATTGTTTAATAAAAAAACGAATTTATATTGTGCTTCATTTCTTTCTGTAAAACACACAACCCTTTTCGTATCTGATTGATTTCTACACTTTTTTTTTCAGGTTGCCATTTGAGCACAAATTATTTTTTCAAAAAGTAATTTATAAGATGGCTCACATACAATAAACTTTAGTTAAGCTCGTTTTAGAACCATTAGTTAATCCTGTTAAAGAATTTTAATACGGCTGGACTATAAAAATTTAAGTAAGTTATTTTGTTACATTTGCTTTATACCTATTAATCGTTAATATAGAATGAGAAGTCAACTGTTTGCTTTCGCAGCTCTTTCAATCCTGGCCTTTGGATCAACTGGTTGCGGCAAAAAAGGAAAGTCGAAAGGTGTCGTTAATGATGGGCAGCTTAGAGGTGCATCGTATGGTTACCAACAGAGTATGTCTAAGCCTTATGGAATGGTATACGTTCCGCCAGGAACTTTTCACATGGGGCCAAGTGATGAAGATGTTAACTTCAACTTCACAGCGCGTAATAAGCAAGTATCTATCAATGGATTCTGGATGGATGCTACCGAAATCACTAACAACGAATACCGCCAGTTTGTATGGTGGGTAAGAGATTCTCTTGCTGCCAAAGAATTGGGATATGGAAAAGAAACAGATGGCAACTTCGCCGTTGACTGGAAAAAAGCCCAGACAATAAAATATGGCGATAAAGCCGTTATGGAAAAAATTTCAAAACTTACATTAACACCTGATAACAGGTTATACGGAAGAAACGAAATAGACCCCGAAAAAATTCTTTTCAGAGTAGAGACTTTCAATATGAAAGAAGCAGCTAAACTGGAGAATAAAGGAAAGCCACGGAGTACTTATATTGTTAAATATGATGAAAAAGTTTATCCCGACACATTGGTTTGGATGAGAGACTTCTCGTATTCTTATAATGAGCCAATGGCAAAACGTTATTTCGCTCACCCTTCTTTCAATAACTATCCCGTAGTCGGTGTAAACTGGAAACAGGCTGTAGCTTTTTGCCGGTGGAGAACTATTTACATGAACAGTTATCTTGAAAGTAAGAAAAGGGCTGTTGAAAGTGATTTCCGTTTACCAACAGAGGCTGAATGGGAATATGCAGCAAGAGGTGGCCGCACACAATCTCCTTATCCATGGGGAGGTCCTTACTTGAGAAACAAAAAAGGTTGTTTACTTGCCAACTTTAAACCTGGCCGTGGTAACTATGCTGAAGATGGCGGCTTTTACACTGTAAGAGCAGATGCATACTGGCCCAACGATTATGGTTTATACAATATGGCAGGCAACGTAGCAGAGTGGACAAATTCATTGTATTACGAAGGAAGCTACAATTTTCAGCACGATATGAACCCTGACATTCGCTGGGATGCCAAAGACACAGACCCTCCAAGGATGAAACGTAAAGTAGTACGAGGCGGTAGCTGGAAAGATGTTGGTTATTTTCTTCAAACAGGTACAAGGGCTTACGAATACCAGGATACGGCTAAATCATATATCGGTTTCCGTTGTGTAATTGATCTTCCTGCTTCTTCTAAAGGCAGATAATATAACAAGCTTATAAGCAAAACTTTCCCTTAAAAATTTATTTCAAATACTTAAGAGGCGGAAAATAAAACCCTTCCGCCTCTTACAGGTTTTTTATTCTATTAAAATTCATACAATCCAAACAAAAATTCAAAAATGGCAGTTGCAATTCCTTCAAAAGTTAGTAAAGTAGTTGATATTTTCGTATCTATCGCTGCGGCAGGCGTTATCTGGGGAGCTCTTCAAAAAATTCTTCATACCCCAAGCGCCGATCTATGGTTAAAAATAGGTTTAGGTACAGAGGCATTGGTGTTTCTTGTGTATGGCATATTATACATTATATATCCTGCAGTATCAGATGGTCATGAGGAGGTGAAAGACAGAACCCCTGCTATAAAAGGTAACCCGGCTTTACAAAGCATGGAAAAAATGTTAGCAGAAGCCGACATCACTCCGGCAAATCTTACGAAGTTGGGAGCAGGATTTCAAAAATTGGGCTCTACTGTTACAAGTATGACCGATTTAGGTGATATAGTAAAATCAACAGGCGATTATAACCAAAAGACAAAAGCAGCCACAGCAGCATTAGATACAGTAACTATCGCTTATAAGAATACGGCTGATTCCCTTGCAACTTTCAATTCAGGAAGTGAAAACACAAAACAATTTCACACCCAGGTTCAGGTGTTAACTAAAAATCTTTCTTCTTTAAATACCATTTACGAATTGGAATTACAGGAAAGCAACAATCACCTGAAAGCGCTGAACAACTTCTATGGCAAGCTTGCACAAACTTCTGCCGCAATGGAAGGAAGTGTTGAAGATGCTAAAAAGGCACAGAAAGAAATAGGTGCATTGGCTTCAAACCTCGGCAGATTAAATTCTGTATATGGTAATATGCTTAGCGCAATGCAGGGAAGATAATTGCGTTGTATTAAAAGAATAATTACGTACCTAAAAAACTATTCCAAATTCTATAAAACTTATAATCAGATATGGCTTTACCTAAAGAGCCCCGGCAGAAAATGATTAACCTGATGTA
>CAXUMK010000190.1:0-10936 GCA_964251885.1 uncultured Segetibacter sp.
GGACGAGATGAAACCACTGCTGATACAAAAAGCAACAGAATCCATTAATGGAGACCCGCTGGCTTTTTTAAAAATAGAATCCATTTTTGGAGATTTGGCAGCAGAAGAAAAGTTTGCAGAAACCTATATTTTCTTTCTTACAGCAATTCGCAAAGATGGTGTGGCAGAGGCTATTGGTGCAATTGGGGAAGATTGAGCATCCTTGTTTTGAATCTATATTTATTTCTACTTTACCAACTTATATTTTTCGTGTACTTTCTCTTTAAAAGATGCGATAAAAAGATACAGCACAAGTCCCGATTCAAAGGTATTCATCGGAATGCCACAAAGAGCGGCATGTGATACCACCGGAGTTGCCATAAAATACAACCTGCCGGTTACCCCCCAAAAAAAACTACAAATACTAAAACATGGCAAAGTATAATTATGTATCATTGCTTTGCTAATTTGAAAACCATTTATGAAAAAAGTGATAGCTGCTGGTCTTTGCGCCCTGTTTTATATTTCTCTGCATGCGCAAAAAAATCTAAAAGAAGGCTTTGTAGTTCTAAACAATAAAGACACTTTAAAGGGTCTGATAGATTATCGTGAATGGTACAAAACTCCTAACAGTATAATGTTTACCTCATCTAAAGAGAAGCGCTCCCAACGATACAAGGTGACGGATATAAGCAGCTTTGCTGTGAATGGAATAGAACTGTACCAGCGGCATACTGTAAAAATCAGTATGGATAGGCAATTGGTGGTAGGCAACAGCGGCGAAAAGGATACTTCGGGCAGAACGGATATGGTATTCTTAAGGGTATTACAGTCTGGTAAAAACATAACACTGTTTTCCTACGCAGATGATGTAAAACAAAGATTATATATATTGCCAAGAGATGAAACTACTCCCGTTGAATTGCAAAACAGTGAGTATTTATCAAACGGCCAGGTAATAAGTGAAAACCAATACCGCTCCGTTTTATCAGATATTGCCCGCCGGTTTATTACCCCGGCAGAAGATATTCAAACACTAATCTATGCCAACAATTATTCGCAGGAAAATATCAGTAATATCTGTTACCGTATCAATGGGATAGATAAGGTTACCGTGAAGCAGGAAGAGAAAAATAAGCCTTCGCACGTCAGATTTTTTGCAGGTATTGGTATAAACCGCGGAGCGCTTAAATTTAGTGGTAATAATCATTATGCGGGTGCAACCAGTGATGCCTCGTATCAGCCTTTAATAGCTGGCGGTGCAGACATTTTTATCAACCCTGCCGTTGGCAGGATGTTTCTTAGAAGCCAGCTTTCAGTTTCACAGTATAAAGCTGCAGCAGTTGTTGTTGTTCAGTATCAGGTGTCTAAAGAGACGTATAACCTGACGTTTAAACAGACGAACTTAGCTTTACATGAACAGTTCAATTACAATTTCTACAACAGCCGCAATTTTAAGTGGTCAGCAGGTGCAGGCGCCGGGTTTAATTTTTCATTTTATCCTATGAATGAAGAGAAACTTTTGCGTGAGCGTTTGACAGACACTTCCACCATCATAAATAATAATTACGTTGCCTTTAAAAAAAACTTTTGGTTAAGTACAATTTTAAGAACAAGCTTTTCAATACGAAATCTTGAACTGTCGGTTGCTTATTATCCAAAAAGTTCCATCACGAATTATGCTGATTATCAGATTGACAACTCATCTCTTCAACTACAGATAAATTATTTATTTCATTAATTCTGCTTTAACGTGTATCCTTTCCCGGCGTTGTACAGATGCGTAAGGTTATAAATTGTTGATGCTGATAGACTGCAAAAAGAAAAACTTTACCTTATTTTAACTGCAATAAAAGGGCTTTTGAATCATTTATACCTATGATAACCTGTTCTTTATTTTATTTTTTTAAGTGCAGCACTTCTTACATTCCCACTGATATTTAAACCACTTTCAGACTGGGGAAAAAGCATAAAAGGAAAGCTCACAGCTTCTTTAAATATGGATTGAAGATTATTACCCATGCTGTTGAAGTGCACTTTGTTACTGAAGTATTTATTAATGCTGAATGTTTTGCGAGGCTTTTTTTAATGTTTCCATGATGCGGGATTCTCGATAGCGCGCCAAAATTCGTGCGTAGCAATAGAAAGGTTGGCTTGCGTGACGAGGTATAAGGAACCCGTATTATCACGATTCAGCTTTGGCAAACCATCCGGGTCTACTCCTGTACACCGCCACCGTTCTATTTTCTGTATATAATCCGGCCTGACTAATGGGATGGCTGCAGGAGCATCTCCATCCTGTTCCATATAGGCAGCAGGATGTTTTGGATGATGTTTTTCAAGCATCCATTTAAAAAATTCTGTTTGTGGCAATGTGCCATTCTGAAGCTCCTGAGAAAATCGAATTTTAGGTGTTTGCGGACTGGCTGATTTAAATACCTCATTATATTCAAGGTCGGTGTCTGAGTCAGAAAAAGACAAGCACCTGAATTTAAGTAACACAATCGCCCACGCCCATGCATCAAGTCCGGCATTGTACGTTTTATTGCGTGCTCCAAATATGCCGCTTATGATAACTCTGCCCGCAATAGTGGGGTTCAGTAAATAGGCGTCGGCAATGGCAGTTAACTGGCCACCTGCAATAATTACCAGGGGTTTTTCCGGAGTAGCTTCTAAAGCGGCCTTAACAATGACACGTCCACCCTCGCTGTAAAGCGGCCGGGTAGCTTCAATACGGTTGGAAGCAGGGCGGGTCAAAGACACATTCGGGCCTGAAGTGGCATCAGGCAAATTAATTAATCCACTCCTGCGCGCTTTATCAATTATTTGCTGCCGCCCTTTAATAAATAAATTGTACTCTGCAGTATCTGCGCTGTAAGTAGTAATGATTACTTTTAAATGAATAGTACCCGCACTGGCTAAAGAGAGCAGATATTCATCCGTATAAATATCGCGGTGATCGTCATTATCGTATAAGACAGGATTGGTTGTGTCAAATGGAATTGCTTCTGTTGGCGGTAATAAATGAGCAACTGGTGAAAGCCTGAATGCTGAAGTCAAAATACAAATTCCTAATCCCGAAACAGCAAGAAAATATTTCGTAATCAGATAAATTGTATAATGAAAAAATTGTGGTTTGATGGAAAAGTTCATAATTGTAGAATTGCGGCTGACAAATAAGTATTGCAGATGGTGGAAGAATTGAAAATGTCTCCCTGGCAACCGAAGTTCATAGTTTATCCCGGAGATTAAAAATTTATTCTGCTGTTCAAAAGAGTTCGGTCAAGCCAAACTAAAGCTGACAAGCGATACTCCCCGGGTGTTGCACCAAATGTATCGCCAAGGGCGCAAAGGAAAACCCGCAAAGAACGCTGAGAAGTGTTATTACAATAATATAGTATTCATGCAACAAAGCCCTTCACGACTATAAATTTGCGCAATGAATCTCGTTGCCGAACCACGTGACTACTATTTTACACCGTACTAATTAACAGGATGTTTTTTTGGCAGCCGGCAGAAGCATTTCAATTTGGCTCCGGTTGTGTCCCTTGTACTGAATATAAAAATCAGCATGTTTATTTTGTATGACTTCAAAAGCCCCTTCAGGGGGTTGTGGATAGCTGACTCAATCTGCTTCATCAAATATTTTAAGAATTCCCTCATTTTCAATGATAATCATTCCCTGCCGGTCGGTAGTAATGCCGGCCTCTATCTTGTAAGGATAAGTGGGGACTGGCCCGGCCATTATTGTAGGCAAATAGGAGTACTGTACACTCCCGCAGCTTTCCCGTAAAGGCTCGCCTACCTCAATTATGTGGGTTGATATGATAAAAAAGCAATTTCTGTACAGGGCGAAGGCCGTTGTTATAGCCAGCGTGGCATCATAGGCATCTTTTACATTTGTGCCTTTAAACAGTTCATCAAATAAAACCACCATGTCTTTCCCGCTGCTTACTTCTTCGGCAACTTTTTTTACCCGCATCACTTCGGCGTAAAAGTGGCTATAGCCCATATTCAGGTTATCAGCAACATTTATAGAGGAATAAATGCCATCTTTTACCGAAAATTCCATTTGCTTTGCCGCCACCGGAAAACCCATGTGTGCCAAATACATGGATATGCCAAACGTTTTCATGAAGGTGGATTTGCCCGCCATGTTGGCCCCGGTTAAAAACACAACATTACTTTCCTGGTTAAATGATAACGGGTTGCCAACGGCTTTTTTTAAACCGGGATGGCGCATATCTTCTATCTTAACCAAATTACGCTCTTTAGGCATGGCGGTGGCGTAGCAAAAACCGCCATCCTTTGCCACTTTACCTACAGCGATATACACATCCAACAGGTAAATAATTTGAAGCAACTGTTCAAGTTCCCGCTGCAGGGTATGTCTTAATAAATGGTCATACGTGGTTAATTTAAACAATGACAGCGCTGTAAGATTTTCATATTTTATCCATTTCAGCCTGTCATCTTTAAAAAAGGATTGTAAAATCTTCAAATCGGGATATGGGTTTTCCGGAGAATCTTCGCCCAACAATTCAACAAACTTATCGCAGGTATTCAATACAGCTACGGTGGTGTTAAACCCCGCCCGTAGCGCATCGTATTGAACATCCCGCATTACTGATGCTGTTATCCGTTTTCTTAAATTGCCTATAGCGGCAGTAAATACATTGCCCGGCACGCTGTTGTTCAAATAATTTTCCATCATGCCGAGTTCTTCATTGCTAAAAGGTAACTCAAGCGCCTTATTTTGGAAATGGCTAAAAATATGGCTTCGCCTGCTTATTTCTTCCGAGTCTGTCAGGGGGTGGTAAAACATTTGCTCCAGCAATTTTTCACCTCCATCGGTACGTACCTTATTAAACAGGTTAAATACAGAATCTGACTTGTATTTACCGGTGAGGTTCAAGTCGTCAAGCGTTTGTTTATCTGCAATAAAACTCATGCTGTTTTTTCCTTTCCTTTTAACAAAACGGCAATTATGCCTTCATTATTAATGATGACCATTCCGTGCCTGTCATTGGTTATACCCTCCTTTAGTGTATAGGTATAAACCGGCTTATTATTATCCATAAGTGTTGGCATATAGCAAAAGCTGATGTTTTCGCATTGTGATTTAAGAACCGGGGCCGCCTCTATGATATGGGTAGAAATTACAAACATCGAGTTGCGCTTTTTGGCAAAACCGGCGGTGATAGCGATGGTAGCTTCGTAAGCATCTTTTACATTGGTACCGCGGAAAAGCTCATCAACAATTACAAATAGATTTTTACCTAACGCCAGTTCCTTCGCTATCTTTTTTACGCGAAGCACCTCTGCATAAAAATGACTGGTGCCTGCGCCGAGATTATCGGGCAGGTTGATAGTTGTATAGATGCCACCCATAACCTCAAACTCCATATATTCCGCTGCTACCGGAAACCCGATGTGTGCGAGGTACATGGCAGTACCAAGCGATTTCATAAAAGTTGACTTGCCTGCCATGTTCGCTCCCGTTAAAAAAACAACATTGTTTTGCGGCGTTAGATGCATATCATTAGGCACAGCGCCCGGTAATTGCGGGTGGTAAAGCCCTTTGATGATCAGGCTGTGCTGCCCGCCAGCTAACGCTTTGGGAAATACAAAACCACGTTCCGTTGCGATGCGTCCTACGGATATGTAAACGTCGAAAAGGTAGATATGGCGCAAAAGTTTTTTAAGGGTTTCACGATTTTTAAACCTCAGTATTACATCTAATTCTGCCAGCTTTGTGTAAGACAACCTGGTTTTCAATGCGGGTAAAGCCGCCAATGCCGGTTCAGCAAGCAGTACCATAAGCGCTACCTGTCCGTAAAAAACAGCCTTTTCTTCATCAAGCGATTGTATAAACTTTCGCAGGCTGTCTATTATAGTAATTAATGCGGCAACACCGGTGTTTACAAATTTGTACGCCGGGTCTTCAGCTATCAGGCTGCCTATTTTTTTAACAATGCTATCTCCTTCATGCAACAGTTTGGTTCGTTCATCTGTATCAGCAAGATATTGTTCTGCAATGTCAAAAAGCTCTGTATTAAAAGGGAAGACGGGCCTGGCCGAAAAATACCGGATAGTATTGCTGCGCTCATTTATGGCAGCAGCATCTGCTAACGGAAAACGGAACATATCTTCAAGCAATGCAGCCCCTCCGCGGGTGAACGTTCGGTTGAACATCGTATATATTGATGCTGCAGCGTGCCTGCCGAAAATGTTCAGGTCCTCTATAGTTTGCTGGTCGGTAGTAAATAGCATATTATTTTCTTTTACGCCTTATCAGCAATACAGCGGCAAATAGTAAAATCAATCCGGGCAATACTCCTAAAAGAAATATTTTCAGACTGCTTAAACCTGAGCTGGTTAAATTGATTTTAGTTTCTTTTGATGGTGGGCGGCTGGCATCGATCGGGAACTGACCGTAAGTGAACCATCTGAAAATTTGTGTATTTAAAGCAAAGTTTGCACTACCATACTCACTCATTGCCGCTGTAGTTAAAAAGTCTGCATCACCTGCTACTATTATCCGTTGTTCCTTACCATTTATATTTCTGGTTAATGCAAGTAAAGGTGAAATGGAGCGGTGGTCATCGCCATTGGCAGCCGAATATTCGATTGCAGCCGAATCGAGCACTATCCTGCCTTTTTTATTCCAGGTTGTTTTTTCGTCGGTCATTAGCAAAGGTCTTATTGTGTAACCGGCGGTGTTGTTATACGCTAATCCCATTACAGTCGGCATGTTTACTCCCTCACTATCGCTAAATGGTTCCTTAAGGTAGCCGGAAAGATCAGCAGCCGTTTTAGTTAACAGCGGTTTAACCAAGCTCAAAGGGTTATCCTTACTGGTTTGCAGCAGCATTCCGTCCATTATTTTTATACCTAAGGGCCTGAGAACAGGCTCTAACATATCTTTTTTATCGGGCTCACCAGCTATGAGTAAATTACTGCCACTGGCAATATATTTTTGAATTTTTTCTAAAACTACGGGGCTGAACGCGGCCCTGGGATCGCCTATCACCAGTGCTGTAATGCCTTTGGGAATATCCTGGTTTTGTAAGTTGATGGTTTCAACATCAAAGCCCTGGTTGATTAATGCATGTCTAAAAGTGATATCATTGGAGATGGCGCCGAAGTCGTGTGGGCCAAGCTTATCAATACTGCGTTCATATTCACCTTGTAAAAAGGCTATTTTGGGTAAAGGCACTGTTAACCGCTTAAAGGCAGCCGTAATTTCAGGTTCCATTGGATAGACCGCCTGATCGTTAAAGAGCCGCAAAAATGTGGTTTTACCTTTAAACTTCAATTGCATCACACATCTGTACTGTTCTGCGCGCAGGTCAATGATCTTATCTATTTCTTCCGGAGATTTAAACCTGTCAAAATCAATTTTATAAGTTTTGGCAAACCGTTGGGCAATTTCCTTTGGTGTTTTTCCCGGATAATACCGGTCAAGGTGTGCAGACGGATCAAGGGGCGCAGCATAGTAATAAACATAATTTTGCTTGATATTAGGTTTAAACCTTAAATAAGGGGACCAGCGTTCCTGTTCCTCGTTTCGTGACTCGGGACTGCCTATGCGAAAATTATTATCAAGAAGGTTTACGTAAAAAGTAACCTCCAGGGGTTCGTCACCTATTTGCTTTATGACTTTTTGTGTGTTTGGTGAAAGGGTATTTATGTTACCGTTAGTGGCATCATAATAGCCAATAAATTTCGGGATACCACTGATATAACCTACAGCCAATGCTAAAACGAATGCAAGACTATAGCGACCTGCTACGGCAATAAACGACCTGGTAGACCGGTCTGATTGCAGCTTTATTATGCTAAAAACAAGAAACAGGGTTGTAATAATAATAAAATACAACAGGTCTTTGGTTTCTATTAAGCCGTAAAGAAAATGGTTCGTGCGCTGGGAAATAGAAAGGAAATAAGTAAGATCCCTGACAAAGTCAATGCCCTGCCACAATTGCCCAACATAATCTAACACAGCAAAAACTACCAGTGTGCTTAGGGCGGCAACGATCTGGTATGATGTGAGGCACGACATAAAAAGGCCGATGGCTGCATAAGCACACAAAAGGAGGAAAATGCCAAGCATACCGGATAGCAGCACCCCCACATCAGCCGATAGTATGTTAAAAAGTGCTGAAACACAGAAAATAGCTAATATGGCAATAAGCAACAGGTTATACCCCATCATTGCGAAAAACTTTCCGAAAACGATCTGGTTTACTTTTATGGGGGATGAATAAAGTAGCTTGATAGTGCCGCTGCTCACCTCACGGCTGATTAACCCCATTGTAAGCAAAGGTAAATACAGGTAGATCTTTGACATCACAACTGAAAACATTCCAAAGGGGGGGCCGAATACATGTAAAGTAAGATGTTTGAGAAACCATAAATTCTGGCCGCCCAGGTCTTGAAGATTCAGGTAACTATTGATGTTTCCTAAATAGGTTAAGCCAGCCTGAATTAAAAAAACAATTGCTAAAAACCAGGCAATGGGGGAATAAAATAATGTATTGAGCTCTAATTTTGCTATTCTGAGTATTGTCTTCATTTATTTTTTTATGGATTTTTGGGATAATTGAGCGAATATTTCGTCAACAGAGCTCTTATCCAGATTGATCTCCCGTAACTGCCAGCCCTTTCTTACGCTTATCTCAATAATTTTTTCAGCTATATCGGCATCGCCATTAAAAAATATCCTCACCTGCCTTTCCCTTAAAAAATCAACCTTTGTGACTCCCTGTATAGTTAATAATTCATCCGCAGGCGGCGGGTTGTTCATGTGCGCAAGCACGCTATGGGGTTCAACATAATTATTAAAGGCGTCCATGGTATCGGCAAAAACGATCTTCCCTCCCTCGATCATCGTAATGTCTTTACACAATAGCTGTATCTCTGATAAAATATGCGATGAAAAAATCACGGTGCGCTCTTCCGCTATTTCTTTAATCAATGCCCTTACCTCCACGATTTGGTTAGGGTCAAGGCCATTGGTGGGCTCGTCCAGCACCACCAGCTTTGGCCTGTGAATGATAGCCTGGGCAATACCTACCCGCTGCCGGTAGCCTCCCGATAAATTTTTAATAAGTCTTTTGCTGAAGTGGGCAATACCGCAACGCTCCTTAGCATCTGTAAGGGCGGCTTTCACTTTATCGCCCTCCATTAGTCGCAGGTAGGCACAATGGGTTAAATATTCATCTACGGTCAGGTCCAGGTACAACGGCGGGTTCTGAGGTAAAAAGCCGATCAGTTTTTTTGCAGCTTCCGGTTCTTTTCGCATACTGATACCCTCAATATAAACCTCTCCTTCGGTTTGGTTCAGCACACCGCACATAATATTCATGGTGGTGGATTTGCCCGCGCCGTTTGAACCTAGCAGACCGGTTATACCAGTCTGGCTGATCTCCAGGTTAATATCACGTATGGCCCAGTTACTACTGTAGCGGTGCGATAAATGCTCAATTTTTAAAATTGGATTTTCCATTTTTTATAGTCTGCCCTGGCCGGCATCATAAAATGAAGCCGGACAAAGGCAGATTGACTCTTAGATATTAATAATTGGGGTTTTGCTTAAGATTTGGATTAAGCTTAATTTGTGATAACGGGATTGGTAATAAGGTAACGTGGGCATCAATCCCCGGTTTTAGCGGCGCCAAAACACTTACTGTTTTCCCTGTCCTGTTCAGGTCAAACCAACGGTGCCCTCCTTCGAAGCATAGCTCTTTTCTTCTTTCAGAGGCTACCGCGTCTAATAATTGGGCCTGGGTGGTAATTGTAGTGAGCGGCGCCGTTAAGCCCGCCCGGTTTCTAATCACGTAAATATCTGCTAATACACCAGTGATGTCGTTTGTTTGAGCAAGCGCTTCCGCCCTTATCAGGTACATTTCTGCCAGCCTGAATTCTATCGGGTATTCTTCGCTACCAGCACTAATAGGTGGTTGTTTTGCTTTCCACTTGTACGGATAATAGCTATCTGCCTGTGCGTCTGTTCCTGCCTTCAGCCAGGCATCTTTGCGCGCATCGCCAGCCTCAAAAGCATTTACTAAACCTGGCTGTACCGTGACGGAGAACGGATTAGATGGGTTGGATGGTACATATGATCCCAGGGTTATGCCGTTTTGGTTCCAAAGCTGGAAGATAGTTTCCGTACTGCTTGCCAGAAAAACTGTATTAACATCCGGGTTCAAACTGTATAATGAAGAATTGATCACTGCAGACGAGGCCATTATTGCTTGCGCATAATCCTTCGTATAAAGGTATGTTCTGGCCAGTAAAGCGTTTGCAGTTTGCTTGTTTGCCCGCGTTCTTGCTGTAACCGCATAGTCGTCGGCCAGCAAGGGTACAGCGCTGTTCAGGTCTGCGAGGACCTGCTGGTAAACAGCAACAGCCGGTGAGTTTGGCAATAAGGCGTTTGTTTTTGTATCGGTGCCTGTATATAACGGGACTGCACCATAAAAATTAACCAGCTGGAAATAAGAAAAACCCCGTAAGAACAAACATTCCCCTTTAACCTGGTTCCTTGTTGCAACAGGTATTTTTGTTGCCTGATCTATGCCCACCAATATTGTATTGGCCCGGTAAATCACGTTATAATATGCTGTAAAAAAGCCAAAATCAGTATTTGGCGTGTAGGTATTTTTTTGGGCAGGGTCATCACTGCTATATGCTGAAGTCATTTCATCGGCAAAGAAGGAGGGTTGGGTAAATGGAGCCGTTGAAGCACTACTTGTACCTGCCAGGCCATCATAGACGCCATTTAATGCCGCGGTTAAACTGGGCTCATCAACGAATATATCTTCAGCCGGCACCTGCGTATCAGGTAATGGCAGGGTCACAAATTTTTTACATGACCAAACAGGCATAACCATCAGCAGGATACCTAATAACACGATATAGGTTTTGTTTTTACAATATTTTTTCATGGTAATTA
>CAXUMK010000191.1:0-10901 GCA_964251885.1 uncultured Segetibacter sp.
TATGCAATGCTGTACCGCTCCTTCTCCGCGAGGAGAAGGAGACGGAGGATGAGGTTTTGCCGAACAGCGAACAAACAGCAGAAGTGTGCGACGCAACGATGCCTCATAGTAGTAATATAGTTCGGTTCATAAAACATACTGCACACTATTGGCTTTCGTACAAGCCACAATTTAAGATGCATCCCTCTCATTCTCTATTCAAAATCAAAACGCAACTGTTTTATTTGAACAGTTGCGTATTTATGTTTATTATAATTTTTAAAAGAAATAACACAGAAACACAATTACCAGCTTCCGCCGGAACCACCGCCTCCAAAGCTTCCGCCACCAAATCCGCCAAAACCACCACCACCGCCACTTGAACCTCCTCCGCCGCCCCAGCCACCACCACCTCTTCCTCCGCCACCGAGAAGGCTTCCTAAAATAGCGCCTGTAGCAAAATTACCAAAGCCGCCACTACTGCCTATTCCGCCACCGCCACCGCGTCCTCTTCCCACGATTGCAAGTATGATAAAAATGATTATAATTATACCAATAATACTTCCGCCTCCTCCCTTACCTTTTTGACTTCTGTATCCTGCCGGCGCTTTGTATTCGCCTGCCGCAGCTTTAAAGATGGCAGTTGTTCCTAAATCTAATCCACGGTAAAAATCATCCTGTTTAAAATTGGGAGTTATCTCATTATCAATAATTGCTTTGCAGGTAATGTCGGGCAAAGCGCCTTCTAATCCATAACCGGGAGAGATGAAAACATGGTGATCATCTTTTGCAACCAAAAGAACGACCCCGTTATTTGTCTTTTTATTACCTACGCCCCAAGCCCTTCCCAGCTTGGTAGCATAATCTACAGGATCGTAATCGTTGGTAGTGGTTACAATGACAATAACAAGCTGGTTGCTTGTGCTGTCGTCATAAGCCACTAATTTCTGCTCTAATGATGCTTTTTGATCGGGGGTTAATGTATTTGTGTAATCATTAACCAGGGTGGGAGGATTAGGTCTTTCAGGAATGTTTTGAGACAACCCAAAAAAGGCCTGAACAAAAAATAGTATTGTAAATAAAAAACGCTTCATGATGTGTGTGGGAAAGAACAATCCCGCAATAGCGGGATTGTTCTAATTTCCAAAAATGATTTCATCGGGTAATTCATTCTTATCGTCGCTTTGGTGAGGAAACTCTGCCTTCAAAGCCTGACCGATGTTACTGATTACCTTGCAAACTCCACCGGTATAATCTTCTTTTGTAAAAGAGGCAATTATCTTCTTTACCTGCTCTTTCCAGTATTCGTTTCCCAGCCGCTGGTAAATGCCTTCATCTGCAAACAGGGCTAACTGACGGTCATCCATTGCCATGTACAAAAGCACCGCATTGCGGTCTTTGGTTTGCTCCATCTTAAGACTGAAGAAAATTTCTTGTGCCCTGTCAACAGGGTTAACAAATTTGCACTTGCTTTCTACAAAAAACCTAATCTCGCCACTGGTGTTTTTTTCAGCTTCCTGAATAGCATTGACCATCTGCTGCTGCTGTGCAGGAGTAAAAAATTCTCTTTTCTTTATAAACGGAAACAATGGCACTATCAGGTAATTATTGGTTTAGAATTTAACGTCAGGAGCTTTTTCAGCGCCGGCATCTGCAGCAAAACCTTGTCTTTGTTTAAAGCCCATCATGCCTGCAAAAATGTTGGTCGGGAAAGTACGAACTTTTGTATTGTAAGTCTGAACCGCATCGTTAAAGTCGTTACGCGATGTTTTTATCCTGTTTTCTGTTCCTTCTAATTGGGCCTGCAATCCACGAAATGCATCGTTTGCTCTTAGGTTAGGATAATTTTCTGTTACAACTAATAATTTACCCAACGCCTGGGATAACTGTCCCTGTGCAGCCTGGAATTGCTGAAGCTTTTCGGGAGTTAAATTACTTGGATCAACTTTCATTTGTGTAGCAGAAGCCCTCGCATTAATTACATCAGTTAAAGTACCGCGTTCGAAGTTTGCTTCACCCTTAACCGTGTTTACCAGATTTGGTATAAGGTCGGCACGACGCTGGTAATCACTTTGTACTTTATTCCAGGAGTTTTTAACGGTTTCATCCTGACTAACGAGGCCGTTGTAACTGCCACAACCACAACCACCTAATATTAAGATAGCTGCAAGAATAATTATCAGTGTGAGATTCTTTGTCATCGGTTTAAATTGATTTATACAATTAAAATTAAAAGCTACGATTTTAATAGCCGGACTACTTAATGCAAAATGACTGCCATCTGTTAAAACCTGCCTTTATGTCTTGTGTTGGTATTGCTTTATTGCTGAATTGTTCTATTGTTGAATTGTTGGATTGTTGGATTGTTGGATTGTTGGATTGTTGGATTGTTCAATTGTCGAATTGTTCAATTGTTGAATTTGAATATGCTTTATTGTTTTATTGCGGCAATACCTGGCAGTTCCTTTCCTTCAAAATATTCGAGCATGGCGCCGCCGCCGGTGCTTACATAGCTAACTTTATCAGCTAATCCAAACTGGTTAACTGCGGCAACACTGTCGCCGCCGCCTACCAATGAAAACGCACCTTTTGCAGTCGCTTCAACAATAAAATCGGCTATTGCCTTTGTACCTTTTTTAAACTTTTCCATTTCGAAAACCCCCATTGGGCCGTTCCAGAGAATGGTTTTGCTGCCAAGAATTACCTGTCCAAATTCTTTTATGGCTTCATCACCGATATCTAATCCCATCCATCCTTTTTCGATATTGTCGTTGCTTAACAGTTTTGTGTTTGCATTAGCATCAAACTTATCAGCAACTACGCTGTCTTTTGGCAAATGGAAGGATACGCCTTTTGCTTTAGCTTTTGCAAGCAGGTCGTTTGCAAGATCAAGTTTATCTTCTTCGCATAAGCTGCTTCCTATTTCTTTTCCCTGCACTTTTAAAAAAGTATAAGCCATGCCACCACCAATGATAATATTGTTTGCTCTTTCAAGTAAGTTTTCAATGATCAAAATTTTATCGCTCACCTTAGCCCCCCCTAAAATGGCAGTGAAAGGTCTTTCACTGTTATGCAAAACTTTTTCTGCACTTTCTACTTCGTTTTCCATAAGAAGGCCAAACATCTTTTTATCACCAGGGAAAAACTTAGCAATAATAGCTGTAGAAGCATGGGCACGATGCGCAGTACCGAAAGCATCGTTTACATATACATCTCCCAGCTTGCTTAGCTTTTCTGCAAAAGCTTCATCACCTTTTTCTTCCTGTTTGTAAAAGCGCAGGTTTTCGAGCAACAATACATCACCTGGTTTTAAAGCGGCTGATTTTTGTATGGCTTCCTCACCTATGCAGTCATTTGCAAACTGTACATTCACTCCTCCTAATAATTCGCTTAAATGAGGAATTAAATGCTTCAATGAATATTTATCTGTCGGTCCATCTTTAGGACGTCCTAAATGACTCATCAGGATAACACTGCCTCCGTCTTTTAAAATCTTTTGAATGGTGGGAACGGCAGCGCGCATTCTATTGTCATCGGTAATTTCGAACTTGTCGTTCAAAGGCACATTGAAGTCGACACGGATCAAGGCTTTTTGGCCAGAGAAGTTATGTTGAGAGAAGGTACTCATGATACATTAGTTATAGAAGTGTAGAAAAATCGTTATTTATTACTTCATCAATGCTAATAATAAGTTTTTGATTTATCAGAGTTTTTAAATCCTTATTAGAAATATTACCACATTGAAGATGAATTATTTTTGGAGGAGCGCCATGTTTTGAATACAGGTTCACAAAATCTGCATCTTTAGTTATAATTATTGCGTTAGCTTTTCTTGCAGCAGCAAAAATTTCTAAATCTGTTGATTTATTGCCTATAACCTCGGAAATATGGAAACAGTTTATTTTGAATGTTGATGAAATAAACTGTGCAATTGCAGGTGCTATATGTTCATCGATCCATATTGTCATTACTTAATGAGAAACCGTTTCTAATACAGTTTCTGGTTTAAAATCGGAAAGAACGTAAGTTACATATTCACATGCCGCATAAATGTCATCCTCTTCTAAATAGGGAAAATCTGTAAGAATTTCTTGTGTAGTCATGCCTGCGGCTAAAGAGCCTATAACATCTATTACTCGTATTCTCAAACCTCTTATACAAGGTTTACCTCCATATTTCCCCTTTTCTACTGTAATTCTGTCCAATAAATGCTGCCTATACATTTTTTATTTTTTTCAAATTTAAACAAAAAAACCGCAGCCTGATAAAGCTGCGGTCATTGAAGAACTATAAGTTGAAGTGAGTGACACAACGATGATGATAAGTATTACAAATGCCTGCTACAAAATAAAATTCTACTTGTTAATTAACCCTGCAAAAAACTTTACTGTGCGAACCAACTGGCTTACGTAACTCATTTCGTTGTCGTACCAGCTAACAGTTTTTACTAGTTGTCTGTCGCCTGCGGTGATTACTTTGGTTTGTGTAGAATCGAACAATGAACCAAAAGTGCTGCCGATAATATCGCTGCTTACAATTTCATCTTCGTTATAACCGAAGCTTTCATTAGCAGCGGCTTTCATGGCTGCATTTACTTCTTCTATAGTTACCTGTTTTTCGAGAACAGACACCAGTTCGGTTAAAGAACCGGTGATGACCGGAACACGCTGGGCGCTTCCATCGAGCTTGCCTTTCAGTTCGGGAAGCACGAGGCCAATAGCTTTAGCAGCGCCAGTGCTGTTGGGAACAATGTTTTGCGCAGCAGCTCTCGAACGTCTTAAATCGCCTTTGGGATGTGGAGCATCTAATGTATTCTGGTCGTTGGTATAGGCATGAATGGTTGTCATGATGCCCATAGAAATCTTGAACTGGTCGTTTAAAACCTTAGCCATGGGAGCAAGACAATTGGTTGTACAAGATGCACAACTGATGATCGTTTCGCTGCCATCGAGAATTTCGTGATTTACATTGAAAACAACAGTTTTAAGGTCACCGGTTGCAGGTGCGGAAATTACCACCCGTTTTGCGCCAGCTTTAAGGTGCGCTTCGGCTTTTGCCTTATCGGTAAAAAATCCTGTACTCTCGATAACCACATCGACCTGGTGGTCGCCCCAGGGAATTTGTGCCGGGTCTTTTTGTGCATATATTTTTACCTCTTCGCCATTTACAACAATTGAATTTTCGGTGCTTGTGACATTGCCATCGAAACGACCCTGTGCACTGTCATATTTTAATAAGTGAGCCAATACTTTAGGACTTGTAAGGTCGTTGATAGCTACAACCTCGATACCTTCCATATTATAAATTTGGCGAAATACCAAACGGCCAATACGTCCAAAACCGTTTATGGCAACTTTAACTGTACTCATATTTTTGATTTTTCGTTTTTAAAAACTTCGCAAAAGTACATTGAATGACTGATTTTATGTGGTTAATTTTATGTATTCAACTTTTATTCCATCGTAAGCAAACGTTGCTTTGCGGGCCGCTAAACGCATCGTGTTAACTTAAAAGTTTTTTTGGGACGAACATTGGTTCTTTTGTGGTACATCGTTGTGTCACTCACTTCTACGGCAACCCTTTATTCAACTTTTAACCCAAAATCTGCTTGCCCTACTGTCACAATCTGCATCCACAAGCATTTTTTCTTTAAGTTAACGCAGTGCACTAAAACAGGGATACTTCAAATCTGTATGCTGAGAAAAGATAGTCTGGTATTCTTAGCCAAATAGAAAAAACTTTTGGCAGGAAAGGTGTATGCCGCTATTTTTGCACTCCCATTATCGAAAACGGAGCGTTGGTCAAGGGGTTAAGACACCTCCCTTTCACGGAGGAATCACGGGTTCGATTCCCGTACGCTCTACAAACAAAAAGCCGCTCTAATAGCGGCTTTTATCGTTTTAATAATTTAAGTGGATACTATAAAAGACTGTTATTTAGAAACAATTACGTAAAACACTAACGACTATGACTAGGGAAGAACTTCTTACCAGTAAAGAATATTGGATAACCAAAATTCAATTGGATTTATTTGATGCGATTAAAAAATACCTGAAAAAACATAACCTTAATAAAACTAAGCTGTCGGAAGAATTAGGCTTTTCAAAAAGTTATATAACCCAGGTATTAAACGGAGATTTCGATCATAAAATCAGCAAATTTGTGGAGTTGGCTTTAGCATGTAATAAAGCTCCCATACTACACTTCAGGATTTAACCGAAATAATTAAAGAGGATAGTTTGAAAGAAACGTCTACAATTATCGAAGAGAATTTTATTAATCCAATAAACAAGAAGAAACCAAAAGGAAATACATGGATTTAGCACATGCCAATCCTAATCTAAATGATTTAATCGCTAAAAAAAGTGAGCAAGTACAAGAACTACAATAGCCGTAGCCGGAATTACCTCAACGCTGTCCGATCTGGCCGCACAGCGTTGGAGTTAAAGAAAACGAGATGTGGGCTTCAAATATATGTGTAGAGAAAGGAAATAATATTTATTATATAAATGAAAGTTTATTAATAAACTGAATAAATATCTCCGCCACTAATCTCTTTAACTTAAAAATTATTAATCTCGTAAAATAGATTGTATTTTTACTAATGTTGTTCAAAAACGTTCTCTATTATGTTAATTCAATTCTCTGTTGCTAATTTTAAAACTTTTAAAGAAAAGGCAACCTTAAGTTTTATTGCTTCTAATTATGATAAGGATACAAGGGAAAACGAAAATGTTGTATTAAATGAGAGGTATAATTTAAGGATTTTAAAAAGCGCCGTCATTTATGGGGCAAATGCAAGTGGAAAGAGTAAGTTTATGGATGCCATTAAGTTCATGAGAAACTTTTCGGTTTCATCCTCAAAAGAAACTCAAAATGGCGATGAGATTGCAGTTGAACCATTCAGACTTAGTAATGAAACTGAGAATGAGCCAAGTGAATTTGAAGTAATATTTATTCATAAAAATGTTTATTATAGATACGGATTTGAGGTAAATAAAAAACACGTAGTTTCAGAGTGGCTCTATTACAAACCAAGAACTAAAGAAATCGAGGTGTATTATAGGGATTTTCAAAAATTTGAAATCCACGAAAGGAGATTCGCAAAAGGTTTGACAGTAGTTAAAGAACGCTTAGTTAGGAATAACGCATTATTACTTTCTGTTGCTGCTCAATTTAATGATTCGATTTCTTTAAACGTAATTCAATGGTTTAAATCACTAGGGGTTATCTCAGGATTAAAGGAAGAAGGATATACCGGTTATACTGTAGGCAGAAGCGAAGATAGAACTGAGAAAACAAAAATACTTGAGCTGTTGAAAGCTGCGGATTTAGAAATTGTAAATGTAGAAGTTCAAAAGTTAGATCTTAATGCGCTGCCTAAAAATATGCCTAAGGAATTAAAAGAAATGATTTTAGAAAAATCAAAAGATGAAGATACCCAATTTTTTTCCGATGTTCTTACTACTAGAAAAAAGTATGACAAAAACGATAAGAGCGTCGGAACGGTTACCTTTTCAATGGACGAAGATGAGTCTTCAGGCACGAAAAAGTTTTTTGCATTCATAGGTCCTATTTTGGATGTAGTAGAAAATGGATTTACTCTTATCGTCGATGAATTAGATTCTAAACTTCATCCTAATTTAGTTTGCAAAATTGTCTCAATATTCAACTCCAAAGAATTAAATCCAAATAACGCTCAACTTCTTTTTAATACTCATGATACCAATTTATTAAGTTCTCATTTATTTAGAAGAGATCAAATATGGTTCACTGAAAAAGGCAAAATTGGAGGAGCAAAGCTTTACTCCTTAGGTGATTTTAAATCAGATGAAGTTAGAAAAGGTGAACCGTTTGAAGAAAATTATATTCGTGGCAAATATGGGGCTGTTCCATTCCTAGGAACTTTTAATAAGTTTATTCATCATGATTTATCAGCTTTGATCGAAGATGAAAAATAAAAGATCAGATCAAATCGCTGCCAAGAAAAGACATAAAGAATCTTTGAAAGTTACCAGAAGAAGAGAGCCAAATTTGGGAAGAAGGGAACCCTATAAATTTGAAAGACCTACTATCCTAATTGTATGTGAGGGAGAAAATACCGAACCATCGTATTTCAAACAATTTAAACTTTCATCGGCAACTATTAAACCAGTCGGAGAAGGATATAACACTATTTCGTTAGTAAATAGAGCTATAGAACTCTCTGAGGAAAAATCATATGAGCAGGTTTGGTGTGTTTTTGACGCTGACCCTAAACCGGATAACCCTAATCAAGCAAACAACTTTAACTCTGCCATACAATTGGCTAATATTCGAAATTTCGGCATTGCCTATTCAAATCAAGCTTTTGAATACTGGATTATCCTTCATTTTGAGGATCACCAGGGAGGAGGTATGGACAGGAAAGTCTATAATGAAAAAATAAACTCGCTCCTAAAGCCATATGGGTTAACTTATAAAGGAGAAGAAAATAAAATAATAACAGAAGAAATTTTTGAGTTACTTGACGGAGTAGATGAAAAGACTGGGATAAAAAGAAGGCAATTGGCAATAGATAGAGCAAAAAGAAACTATGAATTACTAAGTCACTCCAATCCTGCTGAGGAAGAATCTTCTACTACAGTTTATAAACTTGTACAAGAGATTTTAAAATATGTTTAGATTTTTTTGCATTTGCAGGTATTCTTTGCTTGCAAAATTTACAAGTAGGTTCAATAAATATGGCAGAAAGTCGGTCAAATAAAAAACCGCACATGCATACAACTGAAAATCAGTTGTATAAAAGTTTAAAATAATGGAAAAAGCGCAAAAGACAGTTTCGATTCCGTACGCTCTACAGATTAAAAGCTTTTTCTTTCTATCAAGTGACTCTACCGTGTTTTTGGGTCTTAAAACTTGTTTAAAGCAACTTATTGAGGTTTAATAGCAAATCAAATTATTCCGATTCAAAGATTACAATAACTTCCTGCAGAAAAGGATCAAATCAGGAATTAATCCGTTGGTCGTTTCTATAATTGCTTCTGCTAATCACTGTATTTTTATCTTACTATATTTCTTCACCCTTACCGTTATCTTATTCCAAACATGCTGATTCTGCTTCTTTCTTGAATATACATTCCCTTTTACCAACCTGGAAGAACCGGATTCTCAAAGCTGCTGCTAATAAAACAATTGATGTAATGATCGTAACAACGGTCGAATCAGTGTAAAGCTTATTGGCAATAAAAATCAGTGTGCAAACGAAACTGATGCCTGCATATAGGTATTGCTTTGCTTTTACCGTGAGGTAAAGCGAAGCCGCTACATTAACAGCCAGCAACACTTCAATAACTGTTAATGCATAAGGATGATTAACCAATTGCCCCAGACCAAGCGCACTGAACAAACTCATGTAAGCCACCAGGCAGGCACTGCATTTCGGTAATACGATCCATACGACGGCCGAAGCAATGAGAGAAATCCGTTTGTACATAAGCCCTGTTTTTATTTGGTTGAACAACAGGAATGCGTATTGGAAGCGACCATCTTCTTTTCTGCCGGTGGCACGTCATTGGCCGGGTTGGCATTGAAGAAACCATTTGGCTTTAATAAAAACCCAATATAAGCTGTTGGCATAACCGGATAATCTTCGGGCCGAGGAATATGCGTATGACCCATAGTGTACCAAACCACAATATCGGTATCAGCCACGTTGCGGTTTTCTTTTGTCCATTTAATTAACCCATCGTCGCCGGGGTGCTGGTTGGGATAATTGCCTGCAGCCGACAGCTCATTTTCGTCAAAAGGTGTAACCCAGATATGATTTTGCACAAAGCCGGCTCTCTTATACCAGCTTGCATTGTTGGTGGCTAAGGCAACACAATTATCGCCGGGCATAAACTTATAACCGGTTGGCTCACCAAGCGCATTTTTGCGGGAGGTGCTGGCAATTTTCCAGGTGCGGGAAGTAGCAAGGTTCATATTACGACGGGCAGTTTGCTCGGTATCCAGTTTAGTGGCTTTCGCATAAAACGCATTCTCGTAAGGGTTGTGCTCACCTGGTTCATCGGGCACTACATCAATTTCATACACCGAATTTTCGGTACCGTCAATATCAAAATCGAGCCGTATGTTGAAGAAGTGCTGATGATTGGGTGCGTACAATTGCGGAGCCACTAAATTACCATACTTCGGCTTTACGCCTGCCTCCAAAGCGCCGAGCGAAAGAATGCCGGTAAGCTTGATTTCAAACTGGATGTTGCCGTCCTGGTACAGATACCAGAAGAAACCATACTCATAATTTTCAACCGTTGATATGGAAGAAATGACCAGCCTGCGAGACCGGCGCACTTCGGCATGACCACTGCGGCGGTCGGTATGTTTCCATAAAATGCCGTAATCTTCTTCGTGCATACAAATGGCATTTTGTATCACAAAAGCCTCGCCACGGCTGTTGTTCAGTACTGCATCAAAATATTTGATATAACCTAAGCAATCGCAACCTAACGTAAGACTATTGGCACATTGACCCATGCCATACTCACCGGTATCAAAGGCATTTTTCCTGAATTGCGTGGGTCCGGGATCACCATAAGGAACGACCATTTCAGAAAGGGAAGCGCGATAGATAACCGGGCGAACGGTTCCGTCGTCTTCATACGTTAGAACATTCAATGTTAGCCCTTCTTTGGAGCTGAAGCCGATATGGAAATTCCATTTCTGCCAGTTTACTTCATAGCCATTTACGGTGAAGGAAGGGCCTTCGGGCTGCACAATTTCCAAGGGTTTTAAACCCGTGCGGAATGTTTTTACTTTATCTGCACGGTAATTGCCGGGATCGGGCGGAATAGGTGTAAACTCAAACTCTTCTACCCGCAACACCTTCATGGCGTTTAAATCTACCACGGGGCGCAAGCCTTCTATCGGGTGTGCATAACCAT
>CAXUMK010000192.1:0-10843 GCA_964251885.1 uncultured Segetibacter sp.
GCGGTACAAGGGAGTGACACAACCGGAGCAGAAGAAAGAACAAATGTTTGTCCCCAAAAAAACCTTGTACTTAAAGCCACATAAAAATGTAAATGATTTTTTTTATGAGCCGGACAGTATTGCTACTATGAGACATCGTTGCGTCGCACACTTGAGACGCTTTGTTCTATATTCGGCATTGCACTACTTGTTCCGTTTACGGGAACCTATAAGGCCGGAATTATAACTTAATGACATTGATCGATAACCTTCTTTAATAATGGCCTTTTAAGCGACTTTTACTTTTGTGAAAGAGTGATAATAAGCAGATGAGTTTTAAAACTAACCATAACCTGTATATGAGAATTAACTTAAAGAATAGAAACAGATTTCATTATCTTTCTCTGTTCTTTTTTTTAAATTTTTTTACAGGCTTTTTTTCTTTTACCAATTCCTTTGCCCAACCTGCAAATGACAATTGTACCAATGCAACAGTAATTACTATTCCTGCAGCAGGTTATGGAATGGGCACATTCAATTCTGCTCAAACTGACATGACCTCTGCCACAGTGCAAACAGGCGAAACGTTTGCGCCTGCGATTTTTGTGGCAGGGCTGGATAAAAAATCAGTCTGGTACAAATTCAGCATTTCTACTATCAGGGCGGTAAGAATTACGCTTACACAACCAGGAACAGCTATCACTGCGGGGGATGTTGGGTTCGCTGTTTATCAAACCAACTCCTGCCTGCCCGGCGATAGTAATATCAGTTCTAAGTTAACACCCATCGTTACATTTGGCAATACCTATCATCCCTGTGTGCCGAGCGGCGATTACCTGATACAGGTATCATCTAACCTAAATGCCAAAGGTCCTGTTAGTATGCAGGTACAGATATCGGATTCAACAGGTGCGACTTTTGATCATCCCGTGCAGGCATATAATTTTGACACATTAAAATACTACTCTCAAAAAATTGATTTCAATACAGAATGCCAGTCAATAGAAGATGCATCGGAAGTATGTAATGCATTAGCGAATAAAACGGATTATAATAAAAGCGCCTGGCTTACATTTACTACCCCCGCTTATTTTGATTATATCGTTGTTCAATTGACAGGTACAAACAATTCTTATTTCCCTTCCAGTAATAATCAGCAAATAAAGAGAACCTTTGGCTATACGCTTTACAAAGGAAATGCAGTTACGACCGCTATTAGTTCGCTAACGACAGTAGATGGTTGCGATTCTTTGCAAACAGACGGCTATTATGCAGGCTATAAAGTATATAAGTGCAGCGACCTGCAACCAACTACAACGTACAGCATACAGCTTTTTATAAAAAAAGATTTTGGCGATGATGTGCGCTTAGGAATTTTAGCAGGTGGCCGGGGTCCGACAAATGCTCCAAAACCAATATTATCTGCTGTGCCTACGCCCAATGCTATTGGTAATCTTGCTGCTACGCCCAATGGTACGCTTACCCGGGTAGACGATGTATGGGGTTGCAATAGCAGGCATAGTAATTCCGCTTGCGGACCGGCGTTGCCCGACAGTGGTATTGCTTACAATGGTGGCAGGTTTAACCTAAGCAGCTTTTTCACTTTTACATTAACCACTACCTGCGCTATCACTTTTAACGGGTATGTTCTTCAATGTGGCCCTCAACCTCTTGTAAGGGTTTATCAGCAAGGCCTTACAAATAACTGTAAAGACCTCGACACTTCTAAGATAATAGGCGTATTTAAAAACAACGGAACCATAGATTGTCTTCCGCCCGGTGATTATACTGTGCAGGTATCGGGGCAGGATTATACGCTGCCTTATAATTATTTTACCCCAGGCGTTGCTACATACAATTCTGAACAATGCCTAAGCGCTAATTTAGGAGCCAGCTTCAGGCTTGATATGACGGCTTATACAAGAAAAGCTGCTAACAAGTTTTCATTAAATGTAAAAGGAGCAGTTGACAGCATTAACAGGGTTGGCAATACAATACAGCCATTAAAAGCGGATACAACCTATTCATCAGTTTCTGATACAATGGGTTGTCTGAATACACTTCGCCCGGTTGATACCACCTGCAGCCCTGTCAATAACAAAGTCATTTATCGTGAATTTGCAGTAGCTGACAGTGGAGTGGTTGACTTTTCAAACCTTACTTATCCGGGTTATTCGGCATGGAAATACCGACTGTATCTTGGAGACGCAAGTGCATTGGCATGGTCACAGAATGTATCTGCATTTCCTGATAAAGTAACCGGGCTGATACCTAAGACAGATTGTTTTGACTACAATACAAATTGTACCAATAAAAGAGCGTGTGTGCTGCCGGGCACGTACACTTTTACCACCATGGGTGGCGATGCAGATGTAGGAAGAATTGATATGCCTGCTTTTACTTTCATAAAAACAAGAACGCAGCATTACAGTGCGGCAACTGCACAAGACCTGGGAAGTATAATGGATACACTCGGGGCAACCGGTGGCACTATTTCAACAGATGTAGATGTCTGGAGTTGTACTGATAATGCGGTCACTATAAATGGTTATCCGCCATGCAACGTTGGAGGCCAACCTGCTACCAAAGCTATTTACAGGCAGTTTTATTTAAAGTCACCCGCATTAGTAAGAATTGATAATCCGTATGAATATTATTGTTACGGACGTGCTTTTGGCACCAGAACATTATTTTACGGCAAGGCAACTAATGGCTTAACAGGGTTGTCGCCCGTCGGGGGCCAATGGAGTTGTTTTCAGTCAGCGGGCACTACCGGTGGTTGTGAATTATTAGCGGCAGGATGGTACACGGTTGTGTCTTATAACCAGGGTCCAAGTTACGACAGCACCTTCAGGAGTCTTGGTCTCGAAGGCCGATATAACAGCTCTGTCAGCTATAATGATATATTCCATATAACCATTACCCCTACCTGCCCAGGACCACAATTTAACAGGCCTTATAAAGCTTCAATCGATTCCAGTACAAAACAGCCTCATTTAATTCAATTAATCAACAGGGCTAACAGTACTCCGGCAATTCCCCGCACAGATACTACTTATATTTTGCCCACTGAACATTTCAACTGTATTACCGATACACCTTTCAGCAGCCATCCAATCAATTCCTGTGCTTCTGATGCGAACAGGGTTGTTTATTACGTATTCAAAACCACTCAAACTTTGTTTTTACAAATTAATACGAGTAATTATTATGCCCAGGTATTTGATAAAGACGTAAGAAAAGACTCCTTGCAGTTCGGCACATTAAAGCCAATTCAAATTTGTAATAAAAATGCCGGATACATTCAATTTTGTTCTTTCCAGCCAGGTACCTATACTTTAGTTCTCTTTGCCGGAGACGGTAATGTATGTCAGGCCGTAACACCCTCCATCTATATTGATGAAACCGGGAAATATTCACGTTTTGACTATGCAAAAAACGCTTACGACTTTGGGATTGTGCCGCCAGACTCAGCCTATCATTATGGTAAAGTTGGTGACGTTAATCCGCTTAACAGCAGCCGTGCACCAAGCAATGATTTTTTTTATTGTACTACCGGAGCAAGCAGCACCGACCCAACAGAGCCTGTTTGTTATACCACTGTAAACCCAAATATATACAAAAGTGGTCCTAATAAACCTTTGTATGATTCTGCGTTTCTACCTTCAAACGGAATCTCCCGCCGCAATCTCTGGTACACCTTTGTAGTTGACCAGCCAGGATATGTACATGTAAAAGTTGAGAGTATAACTCCTGATAGGGGATACCAGCAAAAATTTTCAGTATATCAAAGTCATGTGGATGGAACACTGCCATTTAGTACCCTTGTCAGCAACGGACAGATAGATTCGACAGAAGCACAAGGTTTAAAATACATTGTTACCAATCCGCAAACATGGTACTACTGCGCCAACCTTACCAATGAAGTATCCTTTTACAGGGATCCATGTACGTCGGTAACTAACCGGTATTATGTACTGGTTGAAAATGTAAATGCAGAACCTTATGAAAACGGTGGCACGCTTCCAAACACACAAACAGAAGTCTCGGTGATGATAGATTCTGTAAACCTGGTATTACCAAAACACGATCATTACTCGTTAGCAGGTGATTTTGGTACGGTAGGAGTGGGTGTTTATAACGGTGACGTTGACAATTACTCGTGTGCCACAAAAGATCCCACAGATCCTGTTTATGCATATAACAATTACAGTAATTGCCAGAAAACGTTGTGGTACAAATTTACAGCAACCATCACCGGCAACGTCAGGTACCGGATTCATGTGAAGGGAGTAACCAAGCAGGATTATTACGATGTTCAATTGTTCAGGCAAATAAAACCTAACGACTCCACGACAACCGGATTACAAATAATAGGCTATTCGGGCGTGAACGGATCAGACAACACTTACTGGGCGCAAACCTGTGTTTCTCCCGGAACCTATTATTTACTGCTTCCCGGCTGCGACCAGGTAAGAGATTATGTGTATCCCGAAATAGAACTAATAGAAGCCACAGGCGATTTTTGCAGCAGGCCAATTACGGCAGTACTAAACGGAGCTGGTTCTGTAACAGCGAGTGTACTGGTAGATTGCCATACTATTGGTACAGACTATGGTGAGTTTGGTCCTCAGCTTACCTGTCCGGCAGGAGCTAATACTGCTGATTACAAATCAAGCTGGTTCCGTATGGATATTGGCGGAAAAGATACGTTGGATGTAACCACTTATTTAGTTGAAAACACCAATGCTTTATCGGGCGATATTAAATACAGGTTAATGACCGGCGATTGCGGTGCAATGCAGGAACAGAGTTGCGTGCTCGATGCATTAACCCAAAACACTTACCAGTGCCTGGCGCCGGGTCAAAGCTATTATATACAGGTGTTTACCCCGGTTACCAAATACAACCAGCAGGTTACAGGCACGATTGATTTAAAACTGTCTGCAGTTGCTCATAAAGATACCTGTGCGCCATTAACCAATTGTCTGGCAAATTCCAACTTCAATACAATATTTGATTGTAACAAAGATGACTCCATCAAATTTGTAAACTTTTCCACTTACGGTACAAGTATTAGTTATAAATGGGATTTTGGTTCTAACGGACAAACGTCAACAGATGTGTCTCCGTCTTTCTTTTATCCTGCGCTTGCAACCGATACAACATATTCTGTAAAATTGATGGTTCAAAATACCAGTTGTGGCAAAAAAGATTCGGTAACCAAAACGATCTTAGTACCGGGAAGGCCATTTATTGATTTAGGAAATGACATTTCACGCTGCGATGGTTCGCCCATTGTCTTAAATGCTGCTTCCTACCCCGGCGCTACTTATAAGTGGCAGGATGGAAGTACAGCAGATACGCTAAGAGTAACAGCAACCGGCAACAATGACTATTCGGTCAAAATAAATTATAATGGCTGCAGCAGCGCCGATACAGTAAAAGTGCTGGTAAGTCCTTTATCATCAAAGCCTCTTCAAAATATTATTTTGTGTACCGATTCTATTTCTGTAAGCGCTTACAGGGGTTATGGTGAAACCTATAAATGGAGCAATGGTTCTGCTGCATCATCCATTTATGTAAGCACACCCGGTATTTATTGGGCGGATATAAATTATTACACCTGTACTTACAGAGATTCATTTTTAGTAAACAACCTGGCTACTGCTAAACCGTTGGGCAACGATACATCTATCTGTTTGTCAACCGCAGGTTATACTTTAAATGCCCGTACAACCGGAGCTACTTCATACACATGGCAGGACGGAAGCACTGCCGATACCCTTAAAATAACCGCATCCGGTGTATATAGTGTCGCAATTAAAATAGGAAGTTGTACCGTAAACGACACCATACATATTTCAGGGTCTCCGCCTGCATCAATACAAAGTATTGATACAGCCATTTGCGCGGGTCTGTCGCTAACGCTTCCCTGGGGTGCCTTGGTAAATACTGCGGGTGTTTACCAGGATACTTTACACTATGCTGCCGGATGCGATAGCCTCATCAGGAAAGTGACAATAGCGCTGTATCCTAAACCAAATATAGGAAGTGATACAACGGTATGCCTGGCGAAAAATTCACTTGTACTAAACGCATCAACTGCAAAAGCAATATCATATCTATGGCAGGACAATAGTACCAAAGCAACATACACAGCAACGGCGCCGGGCCTGTATTGGGTGCGGGTTAATTTTGGAAGCTGCAGCATAAGAGATTCAATAAACATAGCGGGGCCTGCTGAACCCTTGGCAAGTATTACCGACACCAGTATTTGTTATGGCTCATCATTAACATTGCCCTGGAGAAACGGACTAACAGCGACAGGCACCTATAGAGATACGATCCCTTCCAGCCTTGGCTGCGACAGTATTATTCACATTGTGAACCTTACCGTAAAACCAAAGCCATCATCAGGCAATGATACTACAGTAAGCATTTGCAGTGGCAATAGTGCCGGCTTTACATTACCGTCAGGGAAAATAATAAATAGCCCCGGAGTTTATACAGATACTTTGCGCGGAAGGCTGGGCTGTGACAGTTTAATAACAGCATTTACTTTAAAAGTACTAACGGCAACCAAAGTAAATAAAGATATAGCGATCTGTTTGGGACAAACTTTTACCTTACCCTCAGGAGGTATAGTAAGTACTGTGGGTACATACAAAGACACATTAAAAGGTACAACAGGCTGCGATAGTTTAATAACCACTGTTAACCTTACAGTAAGTTCACCTGTTTCTGCAGGTACTACAGCTATTATATGTGCAGGGCAAACCTATACGCTGCCATCCGGAAACAAAGTAAATGTTTCGGGTGTGTATAAAGACACCGTTAAAAACGTTGCCGGTTGCGATAGCTTACTTACAACTGTAAATCTTACGGTGCAAAATGCAGTTAAGGGAAGCAGCAACGCATCCATTTGTTTTGGCCAGGTGTATACTTTACCCTCCGGTAAAATAGTAAATACGGCAGGTACTTATACTGATACTGTAAAAAGCATGATGGGTTGTGATAGTCTTATACGCTCAGTCATTCTTACTGTCTTTAGTCCTGCATTTGCAAATACCAATGCATCTGTTTGTTCGGGACAAACTTATACGCTTCCTTCAGGCCGCATTGTTACCAATGCCGGTATTTATAAAGATACAGTACATGCCTCTGCAGGATGCGACAGCCTTATTACAACTGTTAACCTTCAGGTGCTTAGTCCTTCTTCCGTTAATAAAAATGCATCAGTTTGCCAGGGAGCGGTATATACTTTGCCATCGGGTAAAACGGTTACCGCCGCAGGCATCTATAAAGACACCTTGTATTATCAATCAGGCTGCGACAGTATTATAACGACAGTAAACCTGGTTGTAAAGCCGCTAAACCGGTTAAATACAAATGCCAATGTTTGCTCAGGCCAATACCATACTCTTCCGTGGGGAGTTACTGTAAATACAAGCGGCTCATACAGAGACACCCTACGATATATTACAGGTTGCGATAGCCTTATAACCACAGTAAATGTGACAGTAGTACCTGCTAAAGTAACTAATAGTGCTGCTGATATTTGTACAGGAGAAAGTTATATTCTCCCGTCGGGCAAAAATGTAAGCACTACCGGTATTTACCGCGATAGTTTAAAAAGCGCTGCAGGCTGCGACAGTTTAATTACAGTTGTAAATCTCACAGTCAACCCCACACCCGCTCTTACATTAACCAAATCAAATGATATAGATTGTGTATTAGGTACTGCCCAACTTACAGCTTCGGGTGCAGGCAGGTATGTATGGTCTCCGGCTTCTGCATTAAGCAATGCCGGTATTCCTAATCCTGTTGCAGCACCAGCTATAACCACGATGTATAAGCTACAGGCTACTTCATCAAAAGGGTGTGTTGCAGAAGACAGCATCGAGGTGAAAGTAATAACCGGTGATGTACAGAATGGCTACCTGGTAGCATCCGCGTTTACACCAAATGGCGATGGTATAAATGATTGCTTTGGTGTAAAGACATGGGGCAATATTTCTGATCTTGAGTTTTCAATTTATGATAGAGCAGGCTTCAGAGTATTTCATACTCAAAATCCTTCTGCCTGTTGGGATGGTACCAATGCAGGAAAACCATTGGGTTCAGCCGCGTATGTATATCAAATCAGCGCTAATACAATTTGTGGAAGGGTATATAGAAAAGGAACAGTTGTGTTGATAAGGTAATAACGATCTTTCTTTGGATGCACTCCCAAATGTCACTTTTGTGGTTGTCCTTTTGTAAGTTCTATTATTCGTCATTGCGAGGAACGAAGCAATCCCCCTGCACAATCAGGTTGATAGTTGACTGGAGGATTGCTTACCAAGCTACGCAAGGCTTACAGTGATGCAACCATAAAATGCACTCCTACAAAATTGTGCATTACAAATTGTCGTTTTTCTTTTTTTGGAAATCAACAGAAATTCTTTATTGAACTTCCGTTGTGTCACTCACTTGTACGATATCTTTTCATAGCGGCTTTTCCTTCGCATAATTTCTTTTGCGACTATTTGGAATGCACCCCCACAAATGCAAAGAGAAAAGTTATGATCTGTATATTTGCAATTTACCTACCGTAATCCTTTACATTTTATAACACAATCTTCATGACAGAACAAGAGCAGATAGTTCAGGATTTTAAGGATCAATGCGAAGAAATAATTGCAAAACACGGCGCTACAACAACAGAGCAGCCGGCTTCAACAGCCAGCGTGCTGAATGAAATTACTGAATTGGCAGACGACACATTAAACAGGCATTCGAACCTGCCTAATATTGATGCAGAACAATTAAAAGAAGATTTAGATAGTGCGGCAAAAAATTATTTTCATATATCCAGAGCGAACAGCTAAACCTTTTTCAATTCTGCCTTCATGAACTGGCCAACGACAGGAAAAAAACCGAAAAAGTTCATTTGTAGTTTGTTGCTGTTAAGATAAAAAAGCTGGATAGAACCCTGCGAATTTGGCTTCGATAAAGACGGTTTGCTTTTTAAAAAAGCTTGCAAAGGTTCTGACATATCTTTTGACGTGTTAATGACGAAGCTAATATCTGTAATACTTTCGGCAGCGGTTAAAACCATATTAGAAGTGTCGAGAAGGTTGTCTTTATAACGCATGGCAATTCGGTTTCGGGTAGTGTCTAATATTCTTCTCAACGCATCTTTCATATCGAGATACACCCATGAACCCGTTTGCATTTCAATGTCTCCGGAGGCCGATATTGCATCATTTATTTCTTTATTCACGACCTGACCGGCGTTAGGAAATTGCAGGGTGAAATCTTTTCCCAGTAGTGATTGTAAAGGAAAATGAAAATCCTTTTTTTCATAACAGGGCTTTGCTATTATATTAAAGTTAGACATTAGTTCAGGCAGCGTTACACCTAAATCTTTGATGGTGTTTACTGTCTTTAATGACTGCCTGTTTACGATGTTTCCAATAAATAAGCTATCCCTTCTTCTAATAAAAAGAGCGTTTGCATCGAAAGAAAAACCCATACAACTGTCATGTGCATGCTTTAACAATTCCGGTACCTGATCCTTCGGAATTTCAAATGGGTTTGCGTTGAACTGTTCTTTTTTTAAAGGCTCAAAATCTACAGTTTCTTTTTTCTCGTTGCAATTACAAAAGCAAACTAAAACAAGCAGAAAGAAAAGATTTTTTTTCATAAATAAAAGATTACTTAATAGTTGTCCAATTATTCAGGCAGCAAACTCTAATTTAATCATATTTTTTTATAGAGCGATAATTAGTGCCAAGGCGTTTCAATCCTTCTTATTGTGGATGTGGGATAGTAAGCTTTAATTGAACCATATCACCTGTCCATCGCTTTTTGGTTTCAATCCTTCTTATCGTGGATGTAGGTTAGTAAGTTTGTCTATAACGTTATTCCAGCTATTTGAAGGCAAAGTTTCAATCCTTCTTATGGTGGATGTGGGTTAGTAAGCTAATGAAGAACTCACTGAGCCACTGGTTGAAAAAGCGTTTCAATCCTTCTTATGGTGGATGTGGGTTAGTAAGAGGCTGAGAACCTGAAACCCGCCACGCTGAAGCGCATGTTTCAATCCTTCTTATTGGTGGATGTGGGTTAGTAAGTTTTTGGCCATTGCTTTTGTTGTTGTCGGTTAGTAAGTGGGAGAGTCAGGCAGCGGTGACCGCGACAAATGGTAGTTTCAATCCTTCTTATTCTGGATGTGGGTTAGTAAGAGCCGAAACAATTACGTCCGCAATGTTGGGGGTATTGTTTCAATCCTTCTTATTCTGGATGTGGGTTAGTAAGAGATTTTACGATAAGATAAGGGCACAACTTAATTAGTTTCAATCCTTCTTATTCTGGATGTGGGTTAGTAAGATGAAGGGGTGAATAATAGGTTTGTGGGAACTGTTTGTTTCAATCCTTCTTATTCTGGATGTGGGTTAGTAAGTGTTCAGACAATTGCACAACGTAATTCTATTAATTAGTTTCAATCCTTCTTATTCTGGATGTGGGTTAGTAAGATTTCTTTTCAACCGGTGTAAGTTCACAGGATTTGGAGTTTCAATCCTTCTTATTCTGGATGTGGGTTAGTAAGCTTTGACAAAATTGTATAATGCTCAGCGCGAAGAAAGTTTCAATCCTTCTTATTCTGGATGTGGGTTAGTAAGATGAACAAAACAATATCTACAGCAAAGACTTTAGAGAGTTTCAATCCTTCTTATTCTGGATGTGGGTTAGTAAGTTGAAACAAATCCCTTCCTTCGCTAAATACAGCCTCTTGTTTCAATCCTTCTTATTCTGGATGTGGGTTAGTAAGACCAATATGAGCGAACCGATGAGAAATACATTGTTACGTTTCAATCCT
>CAXUMK010000193.1:0-10821 GCA_964251885.1 uncultured Segetibacter sp.
GCAATGACGATTGGCGGCATTGTTTGCGTAAAGAACGAAAAGTACAAGTGAGTGACACAACAAAAGCCAAACAAAGATGAAATGTTGGTAACAAAATTTACATCTACTTCATCACCGGCAAAATGATTTTGCTGCTGGTTGAACCACTGTGGTAAATCCTGATATTGGCTTTTTGAAAGTCTTCATCTTTTGCATGATAAATATCCATAAACTTCTGCGGGTTACGGTCAACCAAAGGAAACCATGAGCTTTGTATCTGAATCATAATTGTATGCCCGGTTTTAAAAGTGTGGGCAACATCAGGAAGGGTAAAGTTTACCCTGGTTATTTTTTTAGGTACAAAAGGCTCCGGTTTCTCAAGGCTATTCCTGAATTTGCCCCGCATCACATCTCCGCGTACCAGCATCTGGTAACCATCCATCATGTACTTATCCGTATCGCTGTATTGAAACTTGTCGGGAAACACATCTATGATCTTGACTACGAAATCGGCATCGGTGCTGGTTGTGCTAACCATTAAATCGGCAGTAACAGGACCGGCAATGGTTATGTCATTTGATAAGACGTCTGTGGTAAAAGTGAGTACATCAGGACGGCGGCTAGCAAAGCGCTGATCGTCTGTCATATACTCACGTGTTCTGGCAAAGTGTACATCTTCTGTATAAGGAACAGGCGCTGAGGGGTCGCTGACGTACTCTGTAAACGTGTCTTCATCTTTTGGCTTTTGCGACGTCTTCATTTGTGCAGGCATTTCCCAGCTTAATTTTTTGCCTGCTGTTAAAAACAATTCTTTTGACTCTGCCTCTGCCGGAGGCCACTGTTTCAGCTTATGCCATTGATTTTCGCCGGTAAAAAAAATGGTGGCTTCGGCAATGTCAGGCATGGCTCCTTTTCCTTTGAGATAATAGTTGAAAAAAGGTAGTTCAATGTTTTTCTGATACCATTCGCTTGTTTTGCTTCCAAACTGTACATTGCCCAATTTGCTACCGGTCGACCTTACCCAGCCGCCGTGAAACCACGGCCCCATCACCAGCCGGTTATTTGTCGACGGGCTTTGCGTCTCAATCGTTTTATAGGTGTTCCATGCGCCGAAGCAATCTTCTGCATCAAACAGGCCGCCGACAACAAGCGTTGCGGGCTTTACATCCTGAATAAAGTTTCTGACGCTTCTTGCTTTCCACCATTTGTCGTAACTGCCGTGATCCATCAAGTCGTTCCAGAATAAGATGCTGTCGCCCATGTAATTTTTGGTAAAATTGCTGATCGCTCCGGTTCTTAAGTAAAACCCGTAATTGTCTTTAGTAAAGTAGGAAATCTGTCCGGGACCAATATCGGTAGGCCTGGGTCTTGGCCGGCCAAACGAGGAGTAGAAAGCAAAAGCATCCATCATCATAAAAGCGCCGTTGTGATGAAAATCGTCTCCTGCAAACCAATCGGTAACAGGCGCCTGCGGGCTGACTGCTTTTAAAGCGGGATGATTGCTTAACGCTGCCATTGTAGAATAAAAACCAGGGTAGGAAATACCAAACACTCCCACATTTCCATTGTTGCCCGGAAGATTTTTAACCATCCAGTCAATGGCGTCGTAAGTATCGCTTGCTTCATCTATATCTTTATCGCTTTTTTTATCTGGGTTAAACGGACGGATATCGGCAAATGTTCCTTCACTCATCCACCTGCCTCTTACATCCTGGGTAACGACGATATACTTCTCTTTGAAATACTCTTTATAATAGGTGTCCCAATAAAGAGACTTGAAATTACTCACTCCATAAGGGGCGCAGCTATAGGGAGTTCTTGTTAAAAGGATCGGGTGTTTTTCTGTGCTGTCTTTGGGAATATATATGGAAGTAAAGAGTCTTACTCCGTCACGCATCGTGATGTATTTTTCCATCTTCGTATAGTTGTTTCTTATCCAAGTGCTGTCGGCATTTTGGCTAAGTGATGAAAGCGGAACAGCAAAAAGAAATAAGCGCACTAGTAGTTTCATAAAGTTTTGTATTGATTTGAGGGGTAGCATAACAAAATCGTTCAAACAAAAAAGTCCCCAACAATTTTTTATTGGAGACTTACAGTTTCATCATTTATCCTAATCTACTTTTGAGATTTTTAAAACATTGGTAGGCAGATGAAGATGCACCGGTGTGCTGCCGGTATTTACAACAGTATCACCTGTTTTAATAAATCCTTTCTCTTTCAAAATATGTATCTGGTCTTCGATAATTGAATCGAGGCTTTCTTCCTGGGTATAGTAAAATGCCCTGACACCCCAGCTTAAACTCAACTGGTTGATCAACGACTTTTCTTTTGAAAAAAGAAAAAGAGGCGATTTGGGACGGTAACTGCTTAAAACAAAACCGGTATAACCGCTTTTTGTCATCCCGATAACGGCATCGGCATTTACGTCTCTTGCTATCTTGCAGGCGTTGTAACAAACTGCATCACTTAAAAAAGAAGGCGAATGCATTTGTGGCTTTAAATCTTCTTCGCGGTTGTAGCGGTATTCTTTTTCTACTTCGGCTATAATTTTAACCATGGTTTGCACCACAAGAGCAGGATGTTGTCCCGTGGCTGTTTCTCCGCTTAGCATTACGGCGTCGGTTCCTTCCAATACAGCATTCGCCACATCGGTTATTTCGCTTCTGTTTGGCTTTACCCTGTCGATCATGCTTTCCATCATTTGCGTAGCTACGATAACAGGTTTAGCCCTATGTAGACATTTTCTGATAATGCTTTTTTGAATCATCGGCACTTTTTCAACAGGCATTTCCACGCCTAAATCGCCACGGGCAATCATGATCGCATCGCTTGCATTGATGATATCACGAATGTTGGCGATGGCCTCGGGTTTTTCAATTTTGGCAATGATCTTTCCCTTACTTTGTTTTTCATTCAATTTATCACGCAAAATTTCAATGTCATTTACACTTCTTACAAAAGACAAAGCAACCCAATCGAGTTCCTGCTCAATGATGAAAGCGAGGTCTTCAAGGTCTTTGTCGGTAAGAGCAGGTAAAGAAATTTTTGTATCAGGAAGGTTGATTCCTTTTTTAGATGAAAGCACTCCGCCAAGCGTTACTTCTACCTTTACATCGCCGTTAGCCATGATTTCAGAAACCCGTACTTCAAGTTTGCCATCATCAATCAAAATAATATTTCCAACTTTTACATCACCCGCCAGGTTGGGATAGGATACATAAATTCTTTCCAAAGTGCCTACGCACTTTTCATTGGTAAAGGTGAGAATGTCTCCGGCTTCAATTTTCAAGGCATTATTCTCTATTTCACCAACCCTCAGTTTAGGTCCCTGTAAATCTCCAAGAATGGAAATATTCAGTTCTTCTGCTTCATTCAAAGCGCGGATATGTTGAATGATCTGTGCTTTATCTTCATGGCTTCCATGAGAAAAATTAAGACGAAATACGTTTACGCCGGCGTGCACCAGCTCAAGCAGTTTATCGTAGGTATCACATGCAGGACCAACAGTGGCAACTATTTTTGTCCGGTGTGTCATTTTATCCATAACTGCCCGGTTTTCCATTTGCTTGGTCATTACTTGGGTTTCTTGTGACATTTTATGCTTTTGTATTGATAAGGTGAAGAGAATATAAATTCTTATAAAATTGTAAGGGAACAATTATTGTTCCCCGTTTATTAGCTTGCCAGTATTTTCACGATTTTAAGCCATTGGCTGCTTAATTTCTGCTTTGCTTTAATTGCATGGTCAAGCGGAGTATAGTGCAGCTTGTTGTTGACTATTCCAACCATCACGTTGTAGCGTCCCTGTATTAAGCTTTCTACTGCGTGATAGCCCATTCTGCTGGCTATTAACCTGTCGAGGCAAGTGGGAGCACCACCTCTTTGAATATGACCTAATATGCAAACCCTTGTGTCTAAGTTTGGCATGCGTTCCTTTACTATCCTCGCTATTTCATTTGCCCCGCCAAATTCATCGCCTTCTGCAACTACTACCAGGTTCACCAATTTTCTTCTTTTCTCTTTTTCACTCAGAGACGCAATCAGTTCTTCAATATTTGTTTTTGTTTCAGGTATCAGAATGTTTTCAGCGCCTGTTGCTATGCCGCTGTGCAAAGCGATATAACCTGCATCGCGGCCCATTACTTCTACCACAAAAAGACGGTCATGGGCATCTGCGGTATCTCTTATTTTATCAATTGCGTCAACTGCGGTGTTAACGGCTGTGTCAAAACCTATCGTGAAATCAGTTCCTGCTATGTCTTTATCTATCGTTCCGGGTAAACCGATACATGGAATGTCGTATTCATTGCTAAATCTTTGCGCACCTTTAAAGCTGCCATCTCCACCTATAACCACCAGTGCATCTATTCCTCTTTTTCGTAGATTTTCATAAGCGATCTTCCTTCCTGAAGCCTCTCTGAATTCATTGCTTCTTGCACACTTTAATATAGTTCCTCCGCGCTGTATGATATTTGCAACACTTCTGCTCTCCATCTTAAAAATATCGTCTTCTATCATGCCGTTATATCCCCTCATTACACCAAACACTTCCAAACCATGATATATACCTGTTCTGACAACTGCCCTTATCGCCGCATTCATTCCCGGGCTATCACCGCCGGATGTAAGAACACCTATCTTTGTAACTTTTGTCGCCATTGCTAAGCTGTAAGCTCTTTAGTTTTTTCCTTTAAGCAGTATTAAAAATTGAGATGTATTTCTACACGAAGTGCAAAACTAAGTAATTACAGTTTAAATGAACATTTCAAGAATAAATTTGAGCAGTAATTGCTTTGCTAAGTACGATACTGCTCAAGGGATAAAAAGGGGAGTAGTATTTTTTTGAACCAGGCTGCATTACTACTATGAGACAACCGTTGCGTCGCACTCTTGTACTTTTTGTTCTTTATTGAGCAAGCCAAATCATTGCTGGTATCCCCTGATAACTATATACTAAATAGTGTAAAAAGCTAAGGCGCAAGTCACTGTCTTTACCTCTGCCCTTGTTGCCGCGATGCCTTATTCCTTTGTTTTATGCTTTGTTGAAAAGCTTATATCCCGCAATTCCAACCACTTCTTTTATAAAAGAACTCCAGCTAAAGAGGGTGCTGAGTTTTGGAATAATGTTATCAGAAAAATCAAGCCTGCTTTCAGTAACATGATAATCGCACGGGAAAGGAATAACCCAGATACCGGCTCGTTTAAAAACCATTTTTGCACGGGGAATGTGCATGGCGGAAGTGATGAGGACAAAAGGTGGTTTTAGCTGAACCGAATCGATTTTTCTTTTAGTGAAAACGGCATTCTCAAAAGTAGTTGTTGAAGAATCTTCAATAATAATATCTGTTGCAGGAATACCTAATTCGATCATTTTTCGGTACTGAAAATCCGCATCTTTTGGCTCACCCGGAGCGTTGCTCCCGCCGCTGATGATTATTCTCTTTATTTTACCGGTTTTATACAGCAAGCAGGTTTCAATAAATCTGTCAGAAGCAGAACCGAAGTATCCGCGGCCGTATTTATCAAAACTGCTGATGCCTCCTAATACGATACCAGCCTGATATGAAACTCCGGTTGCTAATGTTACTGGTTTTGGCTGCCATGCGAGTACCAGTTTTGTAAATATAAAATCGTTTCCAAAAAACATAATCAGCAACAGAACGATTACTGCCAGTCTTTTTTTTACTCTTGCCGATTTAGACAAAAACATCCAAAGCATTAAAGCGATTATCCAGTTTTCGGGAGCTATAAAAAGATAAGCAAGTTTTGAAATGACATTGTACATCAGGTACTTTTAATTAGTAAGTAGTGAGTAGTGAGTAGTCAGTAGTCAATGGTTAGTAGTTCATGGTTTTAAAAAAAGCAAGTACGTTCTGTTTAAATACTTCGAATACCTGTACGTGTGGAATGTGACCTACACTCGGAACCTCAACGAGCTTAGAATTTTTTATATGAGCGTGTGTTCTTCTGCCCAGTTCGGGATAATTGCCGTATACCTTTTTTTGTTCTTCGGTCAGCAGATTTTTACCGACAACCGTTCTGTCGGCCTGGCCGATTATTAAAAGTGTGGGCGCTTTTATGCTGTCAAAACTATACACAACCGGTTCTTCATAAATCATCTGGTAAGTAACCGCATTTACCATTGCTGTTTGTGCAAAGTTTGGTTCTTTTAGTTGTGCTGCCTGCGCTGCAACATAGGGTTCATATTCCTGTTTCCATACCGGGTAGTATGACTGCTGGTATTTTTTGATTGATTCGTATGTTTGGTTGATCTCACCTTTGTATAATTCATTTAGAGGCTTGTAAGGAACAAAAGCACTGTAATCTTCCAGACCAATCGGGTTTTCAAGTATTAGTTTATTCACCTTTGCAGGAAACATGACAGTGAACCTGGTGGCAAGCATGCCACCCATTGAACGGGCGACGACATTTATTTTAGTGATACCGAGTGAGTCGAGCAGCTTCGCATTAGTATTGGCCAGCATATAAAAACTGTAATGCAGTTTTGGTTTATCAGATTTGCCCCAACCAATTTGGTCAGGAACAATTACACGGAAGCCTGCTTCCGTAAGAAATGGTATCACCTCTCTCCAGTAAAAGCCATTGAAGTTTTTACCATGAAATAAGATCACCGACTCTCCGTTTGGTTTATCGGGCTTAACATCCATAAAAGCCATTTTTACATCCTGCCCTTCAATGTTGATATGGAAATAGTTGACCGGATAAGGATACGAAATTTCCTGGCTGAATGAAAAGATGGAAATGAATAAAGAAAGGAACAGCAACGGCTTTTTCATAATTGCATTTTAATCAGAAGTTGAATGCAGAAAAAGCATGCCATAGCGGGTTGAGGGTTTCACGCAAAGGCGCAAAGAAGAAAAAATTAGAGTTGAGCAATCTTTTGCGTCCTTGCTCTAACTCTAAGAAAGGTTTCACGCAAGGGCGCAAGGGCGCAAAGAAGAAAAAAGTGGCAGCAAAACAAGGTAAGTGAACGACATTGGTTGCTGAAAAAAGAACAAAGTGTACAAGTGTGCGACGCAACGATGATCATAGTAGTAAAAATGCCTGGCTCAAAAAATAAATCCTGCAATTATGCGGCAAGTGCATCTGCTTAAACTTCTTCAGGCACAAGAATATTTAGTTGCGCAGGCACTATTTTAGCCATCACGCTGTGCACTTTGCCAATGTACTCGCCATCAACCTGAAAGTGAACTTTTCGGTTTGTATTAATGCGAACCGACTCAGCATGAATAATTTCTATTTTATCGGGGCTAAGTGTTTTAGGTTTAATCCACATTTTTAAAAGGGTTACAATTCCTACATGCTTTATAATGACCACTTCAAACGCGCCGTCGTATAAATCTCCTGTGGGATTGATGAGGACGCCTGTTCCATACCTGCTTGCATTTGCTAGTACAACCATAAATGCATTTCTCCTTATTTCGCCATCTTTAGACTGAATAATGACGCGAATATTGCGTGTATTAAAGAGTACTTTAAGCGCCACTTTAGCATAGCCCAACTTGCCGCGCATGTTTCCTTCTTCGAAGTATTTTACGAGCCGCGCATTTAACCCTATATCACTTAAATGAAGGCAAATGAGGTTATTGATGCTTATGACATCCGCTCTTTTTACCGTGCCATTTTCTATTATTTTTAAAGCTTCTGTAATGTTATCAGGAATGTTAAGTTCTCTCGCCATTCCATTTGCCGAGCCTGCCGGCAAGATGCCGAGGATCATATCCGTTCCCAGTATTTTTTTTGCAACCATAGACACTGTTCCATCGCCACCTACCGCAACCACTATTGCCGGTTGTAGCTTCTCAATACAATTTTGTAAACACTGTGCATTATTTTTGTTGTCGAATAAAAAAAACTCAACCTGGTAGGGAAGCGGTGCAAAATATTTTTCAATTGCATCAATGTGTTCCTGCTTATCTTTCCCGCCTGAGATGGGATTGATTACAAACAAAATTGTTTGAATTGTTGTTTGTATCATTTTGTTGTGTTTATCATTTATGTTGCTTCATTATGCAAATTGCCGTTTCTGAAACAGGTTATAAAAAAAAGCTTTCTTTTTTAGATGAAATAAAAAAGAGGGTGCTTCATGTATTCAGGCTTACCACTGAACCGGTGGTAAAAGTATATCATGGATTCGGGAATGTCTCACAAATGATTGTCTTTGGCCATGTTTTCAGCTTAAGTCCTTTGCCAAGAAAAAAATACAGAAAAAATTTCTGGACCAATACTTTCGCTTTGATCCGTTCTTTTATGGTCATTCGTGTACCTGATGTAGACGTTCGAATGGTTTGGGGAGGTACAGTATGTGAGACCAAAACAGCAAAGGATGGATTTTTTCGTTTTGAATGGAAACACCAGGCTCCCATAGCTCCGGGAAGTTATAAAGTGCAGGTTGAATATTATTCCAAAGAAAGCAATGCTGTGTTTGCGACCGGGGTGGGCTCTGTCATTATTCCCTACATCAACCAGTACTCTTTTATATCAGATATTGATGACACCTTTTTGATCTCTCATTCTTCTAACATAAGAAAGCGGTTGTACGTGCTGCTTACCAAGAATGCGCACAGCCGCAAACCTTTTGAAGGTGTAGTTACTCATTACCGTTTGCTGGCGACCGCTCATACTACTGCAAACAGTCCAAATCCTTTCTTTTATGTTTCAAGCAGTGAGTGGAACTTGTACGATTTCATTAAAGAGTTTACAAGAAAGAATGAATTGCCCGAAGGTGTTTTTTTGCTAAGCCAGATAAAACGTCTTTCCGAATTATTGAAAACCGGCGCTACAAAACACTCCGGCAAATTTATGCGTATTGCCCGTGTTTTTGAAGCTTACCCAACCCAGCGATTTGTTTTACTAGGTGATGACTCGCAGCAGGACCCGGTTATTTATGCAAGTATCGTTACTCATTACCCGGGAAGAGTGGTTGGCGTGTATTTAAGGCATGTGTATGAGAAAAACATAAGCAATGTACGTGAACAGATAAAAAAGATCGAGGCTGCAGGAGTTGAAGTTTGCCATTTTGTTCACAGCAAAGAGGCCATTGAACATTCATATAAAGTAGGTTTGCTGGAGAAGACCTCACCCGGCCTTTCCAGCATAGGAGAGCAGATTAATGAATAGCTTTTAATTGTGCAATCGCTTCTATAGGGTTAGCTGATTTAAAAACGGTGCTTCCGGCAATTAATACATCGGCTCCTGCCTCAACAATGGAAGCAGCATTTTCAAGGGTTACGCCCCCGTCAATTTCAATAAGAACTTTCAGTCCTCTTTCGTCGATCATTTTGCGCAGTTGCTGTATTTTGGTAAGTGTGTAAGGAATAAACTTTTGTCCGCCAAAACCTGGGTTTACGCTCATTAAATTGACCAGGTCAATATCATAAAGAATATCGCTTAAAAAAGCGACCGGGGTGTGTGGATTGACTGCAACGCCGGCTTTCATTCCGAGGCCTTTTATCTGTTCAATATTTCTATGCAGTTGCGGACAAGCTTCAATATGAACAGACAACATATCAGCGCCGGCATTCTTAAAAGCTTCTGCATATTTTTCCGGCTCCAGTATCATCAGGTGAACATCGCAAACCTTGCTGGTCGCTTTCCTGATTTGTTCTATAACCGGTAGTCCAAAGCTGATGTTAGGCACAAATCTTCCGTCCATTACATCGAGGTGAAACCAGTCTGCCTGGCTTTCATTCAGCATTTTGCATTCATCGGCAAGATGTAAAAAATCAGACGCTAAAAGGGAAGGAGCGATGATGGGCATATTGGGTTATTTTAGATGAGGGGGTTTGAGTTGACAGATGAAAGATGACGGTTGACAGATTAAAATTGTTGTGACCATTGATTTACTTTTGACCTCACCCTCGGTCCCTCTCCTTGAGGAGAGGGAGGCCAGGCATTTTAATTTATTTGAGCTTTAGCACTAACACATTTGACAGGGTAAGTTGTTTCGGCTTTTCCTCAATGACGTACTGACTCAATGACTTTCTGACTAAATACTACTGACTACTGACTATTGACTATTGAATATTATTTACTTAGTCTCCTCACCGCATCTGCAGCTTCTTTCAATTGTTTATCGAGGCCTAAAGCCCGTTTATAATCGACAAGAGCTTCTGATTTATTGCCCATTGCTTCTTCGCATTTTGCTTTCCAGTAATGGGCATCGGCATAAGTTTTATTGACTGTTATGGCTGTTTCAAATATTTTTAAAGCCTGCTGATAATCTTTACTGTCATAATAGATAAAGCCTTTTTCCATATACGCTTCCATCAAAGTATAATTGTCATTTATGGCCTTGTCAAACCACTCTAAAGCTTGTTTTGTTTCGCCTATGCGGGCATAATACACGCCGGTAATAAAACTGCAGTTGGCATCGGTTTCTCTGCCAAATCCCATTCTGCCAACGTTACCTACAACTGCAAGTGCATTTGCATTCTTTTGTTCTGCAAATAAATTGGCAAGGTTCAACTGTGCTTCCAGTGACGGGTAAATCCGTATGGCCCTTTCGTAGCTGCGAATGGCTTCGGCGGTGTCTTTATTGTCTTCCTGCAACTGACCTTTGGTAAACCAAAGGCCGTTGTTAAGACTGTCTCTTTTAATAAGACTGTCCGTCTGGCGTATAGCATCTGTATACATTTTCAAACTATCCATTGAGTTTATCAGCCGCATTCTTAGTCCTGCGCTATCCGGGTTTGCTTTTACCTGCTGAATAAGGGTATCAACCAATTGCTTTTGAGCGGTATTTGCTGGAGCCGCTTTTTTATCATTTTCTCCACATGAAAAAATAAAAAGGGATACTGTAAAAATGAAAAGGAGTTTTTT
>CAXUMK010000194.1:0-10799 GCA_964251885.1 uncultured Segetibacter sp.
TTAAAAAGAGGATTAGACAAGTTTAATGCAATGTTCCAAGGATGGAAATTAGCCCAATCTGTTCAAATAAATGTGTCCTAACGGTAGCCCTTTAGGGCGGGGGGTTAAGTCACTCACATACACTATATTGTCGTTTAAATACAAAACCAGCGTATAAGGCGTACAATGTTCTATTTTAGCTTTTTAAAAAGTATTGTAATAATATCAACTTATGAAATCACTATCTCTGCTCCTGGTCAGCATCTTAATATTATCGGGATGCAAAAAAGAAGTCGGTCAGAACACGAATTCAAACGGAAGCAACCTGTTTGTTTCTGCTACTTCTGCCGGTTCATATACAAAAACAGTTTTACAGGGGTTCGCTGCTTCGGCGGGCTTCGCCAGTTTTGTGCCTCTTTTAAAATACGATGTTGATTATTTTAAATTCACTTATAATACAACTTATAAAGGAAATACAATACAAGCGTCGGGTTTGATTGGTATTCCCAAAAATATGCCTGTAACACCTTCGCTGCTTAGCGCCCAGCATGGCACTATGTTTCTGGATACAGACGCTCCTTCAAACTTTCCAAATACTTTTACCGGGTTTGAGCTATTTGCATCTGCAGGTTTTATTACCCTTATACCCGATTTTATAGGACTTGGCGCTTCTAAAAATGTCGTACAGCCTTACTATGACCAGCCACTGTCGGGCACAACGGTAACCGACATGCTTCAGGCGGTTAAGTACTATCTTTCCAAACAAAATATTGCTGTGACCAGTCGCATATTTTTGGTAGGATATTCAGAAGGTGGGTATGTAACCATGGCAGCTCAAAAAGAAATCGAAACGCATCCCGAATACAATTTAACCCTTACCGCCGCCGCAGAAGGAGCCGGAGGATATGACTTGCAGGGAATGTTAACAGGTATTGCAACTGCTTCAACGTATCCTGATCCCTCTTTTCTTGCGCTCCTTGTACAATCGTATGACTCAACCTATAACTGGAAACGTCCCTATACTGATTTTTTTCAGCAACCTTATGCTGGTAAAATACCTTCACTGTTAGATGGAACCAAAAACAGCGATGACATTAATGCACAACTGACAACTTCGCCTGCAGCTTTATTCAATCCTGTATTTTACAATAACCTGCTTAGCTCATCAGGAGAAACAATCCTAAAACAGGCAATTCAAACAAATTCATTTCTAACCTTTGTTCCAAAAAGCCCCACCCGCCTTTATCATGGAACGGCAGACGAAGATGTTTTTTATCAAACATCAGTAACCACATTTAATGCATTCAAAGCCGCTGGAGCAACAAACGTTGCATTCTTTCCTGTTCCGGATGGCACGCATGAAACAAGCGTAGAACCAATGATGCTAAACGTGCTTCCCTGGTTTCAATCGCGGGATAAATAAAGAAGTAGGTTTAATGGTTGAATGGTTTTGTTGTTTTATTGTTTCAAAAAAAATAGCAAGCACCAGTTACGAGAGGGAAATTTTTCAACTTCATCAGACGCCATACCATTTGTTATTTGCAAAAGTCATAGCTGTTAAAAGCAAAAAATAAAACCCCTGGTTTTTTACAACCAGGGGTTATTTTATAAAAAGCATAAAAGGGTTAGTAGATTTTTCTTAACCGGGCTAAATTGCTACTATGCGTCATCGTTGCGTCGCACTCCTGTACTTTTTATATTTTATTAAACAAGCCAGAGAGTAATTTTTTTTACCCCTCAAAAGTAGAGGAAAGAAAATCAAAGAGGTTACGGTTGCCCTTTTCCTCCTCCTGAACCATATACATTACCTGTTGCAAAGCTGGCATCGCTGGCAGCAAGCTGCACATAAATAGAAGCAAGTTCTACCGGCTGACCAGGTCTGCCGAGGGCAGTATCGCTACCGAAGCTTTTCAACTTTTCCTGCGTTGCTCCACCGCTCACCTGCAAGGGTGTCCAAATCGGTCCGGGCGCTACACCATTAACCCTGATACCTTTGGGGCCAAGTTGTTTAGCAAGCGATTTCACGTAATTCATTGTGGCTGCCTTAGTCTGCGCGTAATCGTACAAATCGGCTGAAGGATCATAAGCCTGTTCAGATGTTGTTCCGATGATTGCCGATCCCGGCGGCAGATGTGGCAATGCTGCTTTTATAATCCAGAAAGGAGCATAAATATTGGTCTTCATTGTCCAGTCAAATTGCTCGGTAGATATATCGAGAATCGACTGATGCGCTTGCTGGCGACCGGCATTATTCACAATAATGTCTAAACCGCCAAGACCACTTATCGCTTCTGCCACCAGCCTTTGACAAAATGCCTCGTCACGCAGATCTCCGGGGATAGCGATTGCTTTCCTTCCTTCTGCTTTAATCAAGGCAATAACTTCACGGGCATCCGGCTCCTCGCTTGGAAAATAATTGATGGCTACGTCTGCACCTTCACGGGCATAAGCAATAGCAGCAGCACGTCCCATTCCTGAATCGCCACCTGTAATCAACGCTCTTCTGCCTTTCAAACGGCCAGACCCCTTGTAGCTTGTCTCACCATGATCGGGGCGGGGATTCATCTGGCTTGCAAGACCTGGCCAGGGCTGAGATTGTCCCTGAAAAGGTGGTTTAGGAAATTTAGTGGTGGGATCCTCTAATCCCTGCGTATCGGGAGAATTTTGATTTCCTGTTCCTGCAGCAGCAAAAACAGGTGAAGCAACTACTGCTGTTAAGCCAGCTCCCAATCCGGCAATAACTTTGCGCCTGCTGATTTTATCTTTTTCATTCATAGTAGTATTACCACTCAGCTTTTATTTGTAAATGTTGATGTTTAAATTGTTTAAAGTTTGGCTAATGGCTTTAAACAATTTAAAATTTTATGCCATGGAAAAACTTGCCCATGCAATCCGCTTTAGTGTGGAATAAAATGATTTTTGGATACCAGCAGGACTAAGTTTGCAATAGTAAACTTTAAATAAGGACTATGGGATAGGTCATCATATTTTAAAACAAACCGGATATTCTTTATTTAAAACTTTTTTCGCTTCAAATGTGGAGATCACTTGTGTGCACATTGCTAATTGTGGATTGTAAGAATGGGTACATATAAGTAAGACTTCTTCCAAATTAGTTGCAACTTATTTCTTTCCGTGATCTTTTATTAAACAGGTAAATCAATAGCAGTACGACACAATATGCTGCTATATTGAACATCTCATGGTGATCTAAAAATTTGAATGTTGCCCACTTATTTTGTAAAGACATTAATAGTACTGCAATTCTCCAGCAGTTTACAAACCATATTATAGCTACTCCTGTTAAAGACCAATAGAATTTAATCTTCCAATGTAAACGGTGCGAGACAACAAAGGCTATCCAAAAACTCATTATACCTAATCCTGTACATGGAGGCATTAACCAAACGCCTGCTCCGGCCGGGATCTTTATCAGTTTCCCGATTACAAAAGAGTTTAAACCAAAGGCATGAACAATAAGATTGGAAGTATATAATATAGAATTATCAATCCAGGAAATGTAATTGAGGTAATTATCAATAAAAGGACTGTAATAGTTTCTTGGATCTGTAATACCCCACACAAAAAGATTGATATAATACATGGGAACAAACAGGCAAATAAATCTAAGCAAATGAGCTATGTCAAAACTTTTTGATAAAGCTTCATACCTCTTTGTAAAAAATGGCATAAAGACATTAGAAAATGTTGTTTGATTTTTTATCATTGTTTGTTATTGTTAATTCTATGCAGTAGTATTTTTCCTTCCGCCGTCCTATAAATAAAACAGGAAAGTGTTGATGCTTTCCTGCCTGCACTAATTAAATTATAGTGTCAGTTTTTCCGGATCTTTCAATTCAGCTTTTTTTCGCTTGTAATAACCCTTATTAGCAATGTATCCTGCTCCTGATGCAATCAGAAGGTAAAAGCTGGGGTCAAATGGTGCACCTGCAGGATCAGGACCATCGGGAGGATCGGGAGGATCGGGCGGTTGAGCCTGTGAAATAAAAGGTACACAGTATATCATTGCTATTAATAAAACTGCTGTAATTGTTTTTCTTTTCATTATCATAGTTAAATTTTATAAGTGATTAATTTTATTGTCCAATAACTGTTGGTTTATCTTGTTATCACCATTGCTTATGCAATCACGATCATTTGTTATTCCAAAATAAACAGTAGTTGGTGCAGTTACACTTACAGGAGTGCTTGTATCAACGTAAGTATCTAAAAGCCATGCTGCTACCACTTATGATATGTTGGATGCTGCAAATTCAAAGCTGTAGTTTCTGCCGGTAGTCTTGGTAAGGTTTAAGAATAAAATGTCAGTGTCATTAATCAACGGTCTTCTTTCCAAAACAAGTAAATGTCTCATTGTATACAAAGGCTTTCATTGATGTTTCCAATTTTGGGACATCTTTTATATAACATCTTTAGAGTAGTGTTATTGTGCTCTCTAATACTCCGTCTGCAAGAGTGGTGGTACTTACCGTATTCTTTAAATATAAGGGCGTTCTAACTTTTACTGCTGCCGTTGCCCGTTCTAAGCCAACATAGTAGTAACAGCAGATTTACTGCTTTCATTAAAGACTATTGAACTTTTTTAATTGATTTATTACCAATTTGTTTTAGTCATTGTTTTTATAAAATAGATTTTTCACCTTCCTCTTATTCTTCCATTTTCAACTTCATTTCCGCCTTCCCGGCTTATTGGTTATTTTTGCTGCCCTTTGCATTCGCTCGTGGCTCAATAACAATCTTAGGTACAAGTGTGCGACGCAACGATGGTGCAGAGAGATATAAAGCTAAGTACATAATGAATCTACCCAAACGATATCTGATTACTTCCGCTTTGCCTTATGCAAACGGATTGAAGCACATTGGTCATCTTGCCGGCGCTTACATACCTGCAGACATTTACGTCAGGTATTTACGAGCCCAAAAAAGAGATGTAGTGTATGTGTGTGGAAGTGATGAACATGGCGCTGCCATTACCATTCAGGCGATGAAGGAAGGAACTACACCCCAGGCTATTGTTGATAAATACCATGAAATCATTAAGCAGAATTTTCATGACCTGGGAATTAGCTTCGACATTTATCATCGTACTACTGCTCCTATTCATCATGAAACGGCGCAGGAATTTTTTACTGCTTTAAACGACAGAGGCGAACTTGAACAGCAGGAAACAGAACAGTTTTATGATGAGGAAGCAAAAACTTTTTTAGCCGACAGATACATTGTGGGCACGTGCCCTGTTTGCGGTCACCACAATGCTTTTGGAGATCAATGCGAAAAGTGTGGCACCTCTTTGAGCCCTGAACTGTTGATTAACCCCCGCAGCACTTTGAGCGGTAATGCACCTGTAAAGAAAACGACTACGCATTGGTATCTTCCATTAAATAAGTACGAAGGGTTTTTACGGCAATGGATACTACAAGAGCATAAAGATGACTGGAAGACCAATGTGCTTGGCCAATGCAAGAGCTGGATTGATGCAGGATTGCAGCCAAGAGCTGTAACGAGAGATTTGGATTGGGGAGTCAAAGTTCCTGCCCCCCCAACCCCCCGAAGGGGGGAGTTAGGAAAGAACCCTGGATACGAAACGGCTGATCCTATGGCTTATGGGTTGTTAAAAAAGTTTGTGAGGGAACATAGAAGTAACCCTACCGAGGCGGAGATAGCATTGTGGGAACAATTGAGAGGGAAGCAACTGGACGGTTATAAATTCAGAAGGCAGCATATTATTGGAAATTATATTGCTGATTTTGTATGCCTTCCAAAGAAGTTAATAATAGAAGTAGATGGCCTGATACACCAATTGCCAGAGAATAAAATAAGCGATGAAGAGCGCACACAATGGCTCCAAAGTCAGGGATTTAAAGTAATACGTTTTACTAACGAAGAAGTATTACAAGATACAGAAAACACACTCAATAAGATAATAGAAACCTTAAGCCCCCCCACCCCCCAAAGGGGGGAATTAGAAAACCCTCCTTCGAAGGGCAGGGAGGCTTCAGAGAACCCCCCTTTGGGGGGCAGGGGGGCAGGAAAAGTTTTGTATGTCTGGTTCGACGCCCCCATCGGGTACATTAGCGCTACGCGCCAGTGGGCTTTAGATAATGGCAAACAATGGGAACCTTACTGGTATGATAAGGACACTAAGCTTGTCCATTTTATTGGTAAGGATAACATTGTTTTTCACAGCATCATTTTTCCGGTAATGCTGAAACTGCATGGAAATGTGTTGCCTGCAAATGTTCCGGCAAATGAATTTATGAACCTCGAAGGAGACAAGATGAGCACCAGCCGCGGCTGGAGCATTGAGATGGATGAATACATCAACGACTGGATTAAAAAAGATAATGGCGGTGACAGCATGGCCGACGTTTTACGCTATTACCTCACCACTATTTCACCCGAAACCAAAGACAGCGAGTTTACCTGGAAAGGTTTCCAGGATGCAAACAATAGTGAACTTGGAAATATTTTTGGCAACTTTGTTAACCGCACTTTTGTGCTGATGCACAAGTTGTGCAAAGGCAAAGTGCCTGTTTTACATGCAGTCATTGCAGATGATGCAGACCGCAATATGTTTGCTGAAATTGCCGATGCAAAATCGAGGGTTGAGGATTTAATAGAAACTTTTAAATTTAGGGAAGCTTTATTTGAAGTAATAGACCTGGCAAGAAAAGGCAACCGCTACATGCAGGAGAAGCAGCCGTGGATAGTTGCCAAACAGACGACAGACAACGGACAACCAACGACAGAAGCACAGCAGAAGATCGACAATTGTATGCATGTTTGTTTGCAACTGACTGCAAATCTTGCTATCCTCATCAATCCTTTTTTGCCATTTACAGCAAAGAAATTATGCTACATGATGAAGGTGGTAGATAAAATGCTCGATTGGGAAAATGCCGGTAAACCAAAGTTGTTAAGTGCAGGCTACAGCTTAAGAGAGCCGCAAATACTATTTAGAAAAATTGAAGACACAGAAATAGCTGCGCAAATTGAAAAATTAAAAATAAAAAGCAAGAAAGTGGAAGAAAACAAGAATGCAGAGGTAAAAGGCGAAGGGAATAAGGCAGAAGGCACAGCCCCAATTGACGAAGCTGAAGATAAACTAGGGGTAAAACCCGAAATCGTTTTTGATGATTTTGCCAAAATTGACCTGAGAGTAGGAACCATTGTGAGCGCTGAAAAAGTGCAAAAGGCAGATAAGCTTTTAAAACTGCAGATAGACTTAGGCTTTGAAACGAGAACCATAGTTTCAGGAATAGCCATGCATTTTTCACCCGAAGAAATTGTCGGCAAACAGGTAACGGTAGTTGTAAATCTTGCTACCAGAAAAATGAGGGGAATAGAAAGCAATGGAATGATTTTGATGGCCGAAGATAAAAGCGGCAAGCTTCATTTTATCAATCCCGAGCAAGACATTGATGCGGGAAGTCCGGTTAGTTAGATGACAGATATTGCAACTTTCAATTGTTAGTTATACATTTAGAATAACTAAAAATTGATTATCATGAAAAAGTTTCTGCCTTTCATTGTTCTTCTTGTTTTTGTGTCCTGCAACAGCGGAACCTCTTCAACATCAGCAGACAGCAGTTCTGTCAGCAATACTGATAAGAGTAAAAAAGAAGTATCGTATCCTTATCCTATCGGTTATTCGACCCAATTTGAAATGGGCGATCCTGAAAAATCTAAAACGATACTTGACCTTTGGAAAGACTTTGATAACAACACTTTGGATCATGCTGCATCTTCATTTGCCGATACTGTAACCATGATGCTTTCAGGAATGGAAACGCATACAAGCCGCGATAGCACGATCGCATCCACAAAAGCTTACAGGGGTTCATTGGGTTCTGTTACCAGTAAAGTGGACGTAGTTATGTCGGTGAAAAGCACTGATAAAAATGAAGACTGGGTACTGGTTTGGGGAACTGAAATACATAAAAGCAAAAAGAACATTACCGACTCAGTTTACCTGCATGAAATCTGGAGATTTAATAAAGATGGTAAAGTTGACTATATGGAGCAATTTTCCCGTCAACCGGTGGCTAAGAAATAATTATCTTATTGTAAGAAGGCATGTTACTTAACATATGCCTTCTTACAATAACTATAAAAGCTTCCTCTACACGTGTTCTTTCTCAAAACTAATGCACTCTTTCAATTCTTTTTCGGAGTAACTTATACCATACTGTTTCAAAACGTCATCGGGCACGCCGTTCCATTGGTTAGGGGTGTTGCCGATATAGCCAACATCTTTCACGCCTATTTCAGATGTATAAAAACCGGTTGCAGTCAGGTCGCGAACCAGGCTAAAGAACGATGCGCCCTGTCTCATTTCTGGTTTTACTTTTTTAGGGAAAGCGATTTCATCCACAATTTCCATCTGCTGCTTTGTATCCGTTTCTCTAAAAGTTTTTCCAAACCTGTTTAAAGACTGCAGGTCTAACCAGCGCAATCCGCCCCGAAGCGGTGTTTGAAATTCTGTTTTTTCGAGCACGATAAAATCAATAAAGCCGGGCACTTTAGCATCAGAGGCGCTGCCGCTGACTGCATCGCGTGGAATAATGATGTCCGAAAGAATAGTAATGGTCGCCAATTCATGTTCATTGAAAAATTTTTCCGCTGTTACCTTTTTATAGGCCTCGTTTTCTTCGGGCATCCGTTCGGGACCCAAAAAAGGACTAACCTTTGTTTCTTCTGTGATTTTCTTGTCACTATTCTTACAGGCTTCTACCAGCACACCAGTTGAGGCAGAGCCTAAGAGTAAAGCTTTTATCGATTTCCGTCTGTCCATATTATAGGTTTTAAAAAGTTCTGTTGTTTGTTTTTTATTCTTTTGTGAGCCGGCATTTTATCTTTGTCAGCATCGTTGTGTCACTCACTTGTACGTTTTGTTCTTTATTCAGCGACCTCATCCTCGGTACTTCTCCTTGGGAGAAGGAGGCCGGGCATCAGATTGATAATTCCAATTTTGCACTAACAATTCTGCATTTCAGAAAAGCTCCACATTGGTTTACCGATGAACGGATTGCGACGCAACGATGAAGCCATGAAAAACCAATGCTCGTATCAAAATCACTAAACCCTTTGTCTATCATTCTTCATTGAATATTGATTATTGATTATTGAGCATTAATTATTGAAAATTGTTTATTGAAAATTTGCTTATTGATAATTCACCTTATTCAAATGCTCAATGCTCAATTTTCAATATTCAATAGGCTTACAGGTTCCTTTTCTTCATCTCATCCACGATGTATTCACTTGTCCGCATCGACAAAGCAAGAATAGTCCAGGTAATGTTTTTATCGGCCTGTGACACAAACGGGCCACCGTCTACACAAAATAAATTTTTGACTTCATGTGCCTGGCTCCACTTATTTAAAACTGAACTTTTAGGGTTGCTTCCCATTCTTACCGCACCTGCTTCATGTATGATGTTCCCGGGATTGTGCAAGCCGTAATTGTTTTCTGCGGTATCATCGCCACCCCATGTAATTGCGGCGCCCATGCTATGCAGAATTTCTGAAAAAGTCTCTTTCATGTGCTTGGCCTGCTTTATCTCATGCTCGCTCCACTGGGTATGAAAACGCAAAACGGGTATGCCATATTTATCAACCACCTTTGGGTCTATTTCGCAGTAGTTATCTATTGTAGCGATGGCTTCACCACGTCCGGCCATACCTATATGCGAGCCAAAGAAATAGCGGTAGTCCTCTTTTAGTGATGCGCCGTAACCACCCGCTTCTTTTTGTTTGCCTTTAATTTTATACGTTCCATTCAGGTTCTCAATGCCCCAGTTGAAGCCGTACAAAGGCATTCCAAAACCGCCGCCGTACTCGATATGATAACCGCGGGGGAAGTCTAACTTTTTATTGTCGAGCCACCAGGGAGTGTACACGTGCATGCCACCCACTCCATCTTCGTTGTAGCGCTTGCGGTCAAACAATTCAGGAATAATACCGCCCATGTCTGCGCCGGTAGAGTCATGCAGGTATTTACCCGCAATACCGCTTGAATTTCCAATACCGTTTTGATGGCGTGCAGATTTTGAATTCATTATCAGTCTTGCACTTTCACAGGCGCTGGCCGCAAGCACTACAGTGCGTCCACTCACCTGGTATTCCATCATGTCTTCTTTGTTGATGTAGGAAACGCCGGTTGCCAGGCCTTCGCGGTCTGTTAGTACTTCACGAACCATTGCGTTTGTTATCAGGTCAACATTGCCGGTTGCCAGGGCAGGCTTTACCAATACCGAGGAGGATGAAAAATCAGCGTACACTTTACAGCTTCGGCCACACTGCTGGCAATAAAAACAGGCTCCCCGCTCTTTGTTAATTTGCTTGGTTAAAATAGACATCCGCGAAGGAATGACAGGTATACCTATATTGGTAGCTGCCCTTTTTATAAATAATTCGTGCAGCCTCGGCTTTGGCGGAGGAAGAAAAATGCCATCGGGATCGTTTGGTAATCCTTCATTGGTGCCAAATACACCTACTAACCGCTCGACTTTATCGTAGTATGGTTTTACGTCGTCGTATCCGATTGGCCAATCATCGCCGAGGCCATCAATGCTTTTGCGCTTAAAGTCTTTAGGGCCAAAGCGTAGCGAAATTCTTCCCCAGTGGTTGGTTCTGCCGCCAACCATTCTTGCACGCCACCATTCCCAGTTGCTTTTGCCGCTTTGCGTGTATGGCTCACCGTCAATTTCCCAGCCCCAGTAGCAGCCGTCGAAATCGCCAAAGGGTCTAAACTTCGTGCTTGCTCCTCTGCGTGGCGACTCCCACGGATTTTTCATT
>CAXUMK010000195.1:0-4491 GCA_964251885.1 uncultured Segetibacter sp.
TCATTCAGCTTTTTTTCTTTTTTGGCTCTGAAAAAGTCGTTACTCGCAATGACGGGTGAGTTTCTATCTTCTCCTTTTTGGATGAAGATAAAAGTCGAAGCCCGTTCTTAAAATTGGCATTTTTGTACCTAAATAACCGATGTAAGGTGAATTGGGATTGTTACCGGCATCGAACATGATGACTGTAAAAAAACTGCTTCGTCCCACTTCCCGGCTGGCGTAACCTATACCTAAAAGCAGGCTTGGGGCTTCCTGTTTTATTTTGTATGCATCTGTGTTAGTTCCCGACGTCACATCTTTCAAACTTGTATTTATCCTGTTGTATTCGGGCAAAACCTGCACAAATACATTTCTAATAGGAAAGGCGCGAAAAAACACACCTGCGCCATAGTTAAAACTGCGTTGTCTTATTCCTCCGTTGTACTCTGCTGCGTAAGAGTAGTAATTAAAGTTGGTAGAGATGCCTGCATCAAACCACCGTGTAATGCTGTAACCTACTTCAGGATTTGCACCGGCGCTAAAGCCGCCACTGCTGGCGCCAAGACCTATTGAACCTCCAATAAAAATGTTATCCTGTCTAAACTTATGCGTGTTTTCATCCTGGTTTTCATCTTCTTTCTGCGCGAAAGCCGAAGCAGTTACAAAAAACATACAAAGAACTACTAATGCACTTTTCATTTTACTCTTATTTTATTCTAATCAAAAATTTTTCCTGCATTTAAAATATTATTCGGGTCAAATCCTTTCTTAATCCATCTCATCAGGTTTAGATGCGTTTCGCTGAACACAATATCGAGATATCTTTTTTGTACCAAACCAATCCCATGTTCTCCGCTAATCGTACCGCCTAAATCATACACAAGCTCAAACAATGCCCTGATGCCCGCAATCAGTTCGAGATCATCTTCACTGTTTTCTGTACCCACTTTTTTTATTCTGATATGCAGATTGCCATCACCCGCATGACCATAACAAACTGCATGAAAATGATACTCTTTCCCTATTTCCTTTACACCCTTTATCAATGCAGGCAATTCAGCCCGCGGCACTACCGTATCTTCTTCTATTGTGTACCCGGCTATTTTTACCGCTTCTGCTACACGGCGGCGCATTTTCCACAATTCTTCTTTTTGCTGCGCATCATCTGCAAATAAAACATCTTCAGCATCAAATTGCGTTAAAAGTTCACTAATTGCTTCTATTTCGCCCATCATTACATCAAGGTTATTTCCATCTACCTCAACTATTAAATGTGCAGCAATATCATCGGCAACCGGTACGGTCGTATTTTGTACAAAATCACTTACAATTTTCAGCGCTTCTGCTTCAACCAGTTCCAACGCACTTGGAACAAAGCCCGCCCTGAAAATGGCGCTCACTGCTTCACATGCTTTTTCAAGAGACTTAAAAGGCACCAGCATCAGCAGTTCGTACTTTGGCAAAGGGATTAACTTTAGTACTATTTTGGTTACGATGCCCAATGTTCCCTCGCTTCCAACGATCAATTGAGTCAAATTGTAACCTGTAGAATTTTTAAGCACATTTGCTCCAGTCCACATAATTTCCCCTGAAGGCAACACAATCTGCAGGTTCAGCACATAATCTCTTACTACTCCATATTTTACCGCCTTGGGTCCACCACTGTTGGCGCTGATGTTTCCGCCAATAAAACAACTGCCGCGGCTGGCAGGATCAGGCGGATAAAAAAGACCTTTTTCTTTTACTGCATTCTGCAATTCTTCGGTTATCACGCCGGGCTCTGTAGTTACCTGCAGGTTTCGTTCGTCAATTTGTATAATTGAATTAAGCCGTTCTGTAGATATGAGTACACCTCCAAATTGCGGAAGAGCGCCGCCACTTAATCCGGTACCGGCACCTCTTGGCGTTACAGGAATGCAGTTTTCGTTGCAGATCTTCATTATCGCACTAATCTCTTCGGTAGTTCGCGGTTTAACTACAACTGATGGTAAAAAAAGCAGGTGCTCCGTTTCATCATGACCATAATTGTGCAGCGTATCAATATCCGTTGAAAGAAATGGATCACCCACAATGTCTCTCAAAGCATCGGTGATATTTTTTGTAACTGTTGTATGTGTCTCTGTTTTCAAGCTTGGCAATTGCTTCAAAATTAAAAGGCTTTTATCATGTTTATGCTTCCCGGTACATAAAGGTGTGCAATAACTTTTGGGAGCCGGCTACATTACTACTATTTCACATCGTTGCGTCGCACACTTGAGACGCTTTGTTCATTATTCAGCAAGACCTCATCCTCAGTCTCCTTCTCCTCGTGGAGAAGGAGCGGTACAGCATCGCATAACCCAACATTTTATCTACCACATCGTTGTTAATTTTCTACCTGTCATTGGCAGACCTATTTAACCTTAAGCGCATTAGCATCAACTTAAAGAAAAATGCTTGAACTGATGCAGTTTTTGACAGTAAGGCAAGTAAATTTTGGGATTAAAAGCTGAATAAAGGTTTGCCGTAAAAGTGAGTGACACAACCGATGTACCACAAAAAACCAATGTTCGTCCCCCAAAAAAATTCTTAAGTTGACGCATAACCACGTGCAGTATAATGATGGTAAAGGAACTTCAAAAAAGCAGGATGAATTTGTTAAAATTTAGAAATAATTGAAGAAGGATCAGCAGTAAACGAAGTAATTCGTATGTTTGTTTACGAATGTATTCGTATTAATAATTCATCAAAAACAAAAAACATTTATGAAACTCAATTCTTCATTTGCAAAACTTGTTTTTGCACTGGCTTTTACAGCCGTCATTATTGGCTTTACCGCATTAAGCCAAAAACCAAATACCGCTACAGATTCCTTTCGAAAACAACAATCAGGAGATAGTGATACCGGCACATCCGGCAAACATAATAGAAATGGGACCTTTGATAATATTGATAAATTAGATATACAGATGAAGGATTTAGATGTGCAGATGAAGGGTTTGGATATACAAATGAAAAAGCTGGATCAGGAGATGAAAAAAATAAACCTGACCATAAACCAAAAAGAAATAAATGAAGCGCTTAAAAATATTGACTTTGATAAAATATCGGCACAGGCAAATGATGCAGTAAAGAATGTAGACTGGAATGAAATTCATAAAAACATTGAAGAAAGCGTAGCCAAAGCAGATGAAAAAAGTATGAGAGAAGTAAAAAAGGCATTGGAAAAAGCAAGGATTGAATTTGACAAACAGAAAAATAACATCCATTTTGAAGTGCCTAAAATTGATGCAGAAAAGATAAAACTACAGGCAGAACATGCGGTGAAAGACGCTAAAAAGTCAATTGAAAAAGCAAAAGAAGAAATAAAAAATTTACAGGAGTTTACCAATGCCCTGCAAAAAGACGGACTAATTGATAAATCTAAAGAATACAAAATAGAAGTAAAGGATGGAGAATTATACATTAACGGCAAAAAACAGACAAAAGAAACAAGCGATAAATACAGGCAATATTACAGGAAGGATAATTTTACAATTGACACAAGAGACAACGATGATGATAAGATTTGATTCCTGAAAGAAAGTAAACTGTTTTAATTGCAATGCACAATCAATAAGGCTCTGATTTGAACGTAAAAATGAATATTTACTTTTTGAAGCCTTTAATAGAAGCTGAAACAGCCTTAGCATGTTCAAACTTTTTAACCATAGAATCACCCATAGTTATTTTAACGTTACCCGGTAGAGGTTTAACCTGAATTTTCTCTTTCACGATATGATTTTCTTTCTGCTTCATTATACCGAAGTTAGCATATAGTAGCAATGAAGCTTAATCAAAAAGATTTTAGCTCCCTTTAGGGCGGGGGGTCATCTTTACTCTTTGCACAATGCTCATTACAATACCAACTACCATTACCAGCACACCGAACCAGAGCACATTAATGAAAGGAAATTCATAGGCTTTCAACGTTACAAAATCCAGTACGGAAGAACTTTCTCTTATCCCAACCTCGAGCAGCCCTTTGGACTGGTCTTTTACCTGGGCAAACTGTAGAATGAGGCTTTGAGCCATCACGGTATCGGGAACAGAATAAACGCCCCCATTTTTCACATTTAATAAAGGCTGCGCTGTAAAACGGTTACCTTCTTTAGAAATCACCGTCATGTTTAGCGCAATAGCAGTATCGTTTTGACTAAACTGGTATTTTGTATTTGAAGGATTAACTGTTACGTTGTTTATAATCACTATTCCTTTTGAATAGAAAATAGTATCACCAATGCGCACACTTCTGGTTCTGAAAGTAGATGTATCCTGTGCCTTTATTTTTTCAGGGTCGCCTAAAAAAGTGAGGTAAGTGAAAATATCACGGTTCCAGTAATGCTTTGCAGATGGGTTTGGCGTTACTCCTTCTGCCCCTTTATTATTTTCTATTATATCAGGGTATAAACTAAATTTTTCGTTACCCTTTTTGCTTTGAAAATTTATTTCATAATAGCGTTTCCGGTCTTTTGGGTTTACTGTGTCCTTTAC
>CAXUMK010000195.1:4501-10781 GCA_964251885.1 uncultured Segetibacter sp.
TTCTTTGTCACCGATCTTCAATGGCGACATCCCCGTTGTATTATAGCTCAAAACTGACTTCTTTGAGCTCGAAATCAAAATACCAACGAGCACCAAACCAAAACCAATGTGCGCTACAGATGCGCCTGCAGCCTTTAGCTTTCCCCGTAATCCCAATAGTATATAAGAAGCATTTGCAATAACTGCATAGAATGCTGCAAACACACCCAGATGAATGGCGATCAGAAAACCAATACCCTTTTTATCGTATTCAATACCGCCCCAGATGGCTACAGCTATACTTGCCAAAACAGCTATCAAAGTGGGTCCGGCAATTCTTCTGAAGAAAAATTCTTTCGAGGTATTTTTATATTTCAGGTATTGGGTAACGGCAGTTAATGTACCTATTATGATGGCTACAAAAATCTGCACCTGGTTATGAAAACCTTCCGGGTCCTCTCCCACTGCCCATTTTGTTTTTAGTATTTTATTAATGACCGGCAGCGATGTAATTACCATGATAACCATAGAAGACAAAAAGAAAATAAGCGAACCGATAAACATCCAGAACTCGCGGCTGTAAGTATTTTCTTCCCTTGTAATTGTGGGTATTTCTTTGTTCCTGCGGATAAAAAAATATAAGGCAGGAATGAGGAAAACAACAATTAAAGCAATCAATTGAAAGTTCAAGCCAGAATCAGTAAATGCATGTACAGAGGTATCACCTAAAATACCACTCCTTGTTAAAAAAGTTGAGTATAAAACGAGCAGGAAAGAAAGCAGGTAAAAAGCATAGGTACTTTTTAAAGAATAACCGCTGCTTCTAAAAATGAGGTTGGTATGCAGACCAGCTACCATAACCAGCCAGGGAACCAACGAAGCATTTTCTACAGGGTCCCATGCCCAGTAACCGCCAAAGGTCAGGCTTTCATAAGCCCATGCAGCACCCATCATTATTCCAACGCCCAGAATGCCGATCGAAAAAGCAGCCCACGAAACAGCAGGTTTTGTCCAGCCCTTATGGTCACGTTTCCATAAGCCTGCAATTGCATACGAGAAGGGAACTATCGTAGATGCATACCCCAAAAACAATATGGGAGGATGGATCACCATCCAGTAGTTCTGCAGCAAGGCATTGAGGCCATTACCATCTTTCCATAAAGTCAAATAGTCTTTGCGCAACGCACCGGTAGCAGCATCTTTAAAAACAGGAGCACTGTCAAAAAAACCTTCATGCCGCAGTAATACAAAAGGACTGCTTCCCACCTTTGCTCCCCAGAAATACAACCCAACCAGCATGGTAGCAAGGAAAAACTGTGCGAAACTCACAACTGTCATTACCGGCGCTTCCCACGTTTTTGCTTTCCATATCAATATCCAGCCGAGTACGCAATGCCAGAAGCTCCAAAGCATAAAAGCGCCTTCCTGGCCTTCCCAAAAACAACTAAGCAAGTACTCCACCTGCAATGCACGGCTGCTGTGTTGCCAGGCATATTTGTATTCGAATAAATGAGTTGATATAATGTAATAAAGCGAAGCGAAAACGGCGATAACAGATATTGTTTCGAGCAAAAACGCAACCCTTGCAATCCGCATCCAGCTATTCTTTTGCTGCAATTCAGCAATATTAGACGCCTTATAAAAAGCAACGGTGGCTACCAGGGAAGCCACCAAAGAAAGTATTGCGAAAAAATGTCCTGTTCGTCCGGGCAGTAAATGTTCCCCTATAAATTCCATGCGTACTTTTTAATTTCTTTATTTCGTTTCATAATTTGCAGCGGTACCCAACTCTTTTTTAGCTGCATTCATATCGTCTTTGTACTTGGAAGGACATTTTAAAAGAATATCGCGGCATTCAAAATGGTCACCTTCTACTTTGCCTTTCAGCACCAGGCGTTCACTTTTTTCCATATCAACCGGCTTAGTGTTGTGATATACTACTTTTATGCTGTTGCCGAGAGAGTCGACTGCCGTAAAAGAAAGATAATTAGGGTCTTTAACGGGGTCATAATTCATCGAGTTTTTTTCCACTTTTGCGATCAGATGCACAAACTTCCCGGGCTTTTCTTTAGCAGAAGTAACCGTATCGTAAGTAGTTACATCACCCATAAAACTGATTAAAACCGCGATAGAGATAGCTATTAAACAAAGTATGATTACATGGGTTTTCTTCATCTTTCAAGGTTTTGCGCAAATGTACTTCAAAAAAGGGATGACTAAAAGAGACATTCCTCCTGTTCTGTTGTTAAAAACCTAATATACGTCTTCATTCAAAGCAGAGTTCGTAAACGTGGGTTTTATTTTATGTTGCCGGCATTTTCTACGCATTTGACATCGTTGCGACGCTCCGTTCACCGGCAAATCTTTATTGGGCTTTTTTACTAAGATAAACAGGCAAGATTGTAAGATGTACCACAACTTCGAGGTGCGGCACATTTGCTATACCAGCTTAAAAAAAGCAAAATAGAATTACTGCAGATGAACGGATTGCGACGCAACGATGATGCTATGAAAAAAAAATGCCGGTATCCTAAAAAATACGGCACGAAATAAGATGACGGCATTTCCGTTAATGTTAAGATTATACGTGGGAGACAGTGAAGCCTATTACAAATAATTAAATAGGTTACCTTGCAGCCCGTTTTAAAAATTTATATGCCCGATATATCTTATTTTGACCCTAACCTGGTTGGGAATCCCAACAACAATATTTTTGGATTACCTTTTTCTGAAGAGGAAGCTAAAGTGGTTTTATTACCCGTTCCGTGGGAAGTTACCGTAAGCTGTGGAGCCGGAACATCTCGTGCTGCAGATCACATTTGTAAAGCAAGCCTGCAAATCGACCTTTTCGACCCCGATGTAAAAGATGGCTGGAAAAGCGGTTTTTACATAAAACCTCTTGACCGAAAGGTTTTATTGAAAAGCGACTATCTAAGAAAAGAGGCTGAACTATTTATTGATTATATTTCGAAAGGCGATGATGTGCAGGCAAATAAGTTTATGTGCAAAAGCCTGAAAGAAATAAATGAAGGAAGTATTTTCTTAAATGACTGGGTGTATCACGAAACCAAAACGCTGCTTCAAAAAGGCAAGCTTGTAGGTTTAATTGGCGGAGACCATAGCACGCCGCTCGGTTATTTTAAAGCCATCGCCGAACATGAAGGCGACTTTGGAATATTGCAGATCGACGCTCATTGCGATCTTCGTATCGCGTATGAAGATTTTAAGTACAGTCATGCTTCCATAATGTACAATGCGCTGCAGGAAATTCCGCAGTTGAAAAAGCTGGTGCAGGTGGGTATCAGGGATTATTCTGAAGATGAAAACCAGTTTATTGCTGATAACAGTGACCGCATAGTAACTTACTTTGACCAGGCCATAAAAGAAAGGCAGTATGAAGGCGAGACCTGGAAAACAATCGTTGCCGAAATAGTGGAACAGCTTCCGCCCAAAGTATACCTCAGCTTCGATATTGACGGGCTTGATCCTAAGCTATGCCCTAACACAGGTACACCGGTTGCAGGCGGTTTTGAGGCAGAGCAAATACACTACCTCTTTAGAAAAGTGATTGAAAGCGGCAGAAGAATAGTTGGCTTCGACTTAAATGAAGTGGGTGTAGGCGAAGGCGGAATGGATGCCAATATCGCTGCCCGTATTTTATTTAAACTTTGTAACTTACTGGTTAAGAGCAATAGTTAATGGTTTACGATTACTTAATTACTCTCAAAAAACCCGACTACAGGTTTGCAGACCAGGTAAGCCAGTTGATGTACATTTTCGCATTGCTTACTTTTGGATTTTTCTATTATCATCACCCGCAGACGGGAGTTGTTTACCTTTTTATTGGTGCAGGTATTTTGCTTTGCTGGGCTTATTCGCTTATTAGAAAAAGAAAAAAGGGAGAAACGCTCTTTCGGCTGGGGTTATTTATAGCGGCTTTAGGCTGGGTTTTAGGCCCTGAAAGAAATGTCTGGATGGCAATATTGTATGCGGTTGCCGGACTGCTTGAAAAGCAGGTAAAATTTCCGGCAGAAATTGGGTTTACCGAAAGTGAAATTTCTTTCAATAGTTTACCGAGGAAGGTTTTGCATTGGGATGAAATCAAAAACGTGCTTATAAAAGATGGATTAATTACTATTGACCAGAACAACAATAAGCTATTTCAAAAGGAAATAGAAGGATATGTAACGAGGGATATTGAAAAGGAGTTTAATGAATTTTGTAAGCGCTGTATTGTTGCAGCAGAGGCAAACGCAGAGACTCAGGGATAAAGAAAAGAGAAACACAGCTATTACTTCGTTTCCCCCAGTTCAAGTATGATTTTCCATTCTTCGTCTGTTACGGGAGAAACAGACAAACGGCCAAGGCGGATAAGAGCCATTTTCTCTAAACGAACATCCGATTTTATAGTAGCAAGGGTAACCGGTTTCTTTAGTTTTTTTACGGGCTTAAAATCAACCACCACCCAGTTAGCATCATCTGTTGTAGGATCCTGGTAAGCTTCTTTAGCAACTTTGGCAATGCCTACTATTTCGAGCCCTTCATTACTGTGATAAAAGAAGACTTCGTCACCCTTTTTCATCGCCTGTAAATTGTTTCTTGCCGTGTAGTTTCTTACGCCGTCCCAAAAGGTTTGCTTGTCTTCAACAAACTTATCCCAACTATATTTTGCAGGTTCTGATTTGATTAGCCAGTGTGCCATAGAGAAAGATTTAATAATGTGCTGATTTGCTAATTTGCTGATTTGCTAATGTGCTAATATGCTAATTTGCTGATCTGCTAATGTGCTGATTGTAACGTACGGTAATTAGCACATCAGCTAATTAGCACATTAGCTAATTGTTACTACCATCCATTTGCCAAAACATCTGCGATATGTAATGTCTGCAGATTATAGCCTTTGTTTTTTATGTACCCGTCTAAATGCATCAGGCAACTAAGGTCGGTGCTAATAAGGTATTTTGCACCGGTAGCTAAAGCGTGTGTTACCTTTTGGTCGGCCATTGCTATGCTGATGGCTTCGAACTTTACTGAGAATGTACCGCCAAAACCGCAACAGGTTTCTACATCTTCCATTTCTGCTATTTCCAAACCTTGTACGTTGCTTAGTAGCCTGCGGGGCTCTTCTTTGATCTTACATTCGCGCAATCCGGCGCAACTATCGTGGTAAGTGGCTTTACCTTCAAGCTTCGCCCCTACCTCGTCTATACCCAAAACCTTTACCATAAATTCGCTGAATTCAAAAGTCTTATCGGCGATCTTAGTCACGTTGTTATGGTCAGAAGAGTTGTCGAAGAGTTTGCTGTAGTAATTCCTGATAAAGCCGACACAGCTTGCGCTGGGTGCAACAATGTACTCAGCCCCTTTAAAATCTTTTAAAAACTTTGCACACACGGCTTTGCTTTCTTCCCAAAATCCGGCATTGAAAGCGGGCTGACCGCAGCATGTCTGGTTGGTATTGTAAGAAACCTCACAACCTGCCTTTTCAAGCACTTTGACCATATTAAAAGCTGTTTCAGGATACAACTGATCTACGAAACAAGGAATAAATATTTCAACCTTCATACAGCCCCCTAACCCCCAAAGGGGGAATTGAACCCCAAATCCCTGAAGGGACTTAAGAAAAAATGATGAATAGAATTACCCAAAAGTACAAGTGTGCGACGCAACAAATGCTTAACAGAAATTCCACGCCTGGTACCAAAAATATTCCAATAAAATTGACGCAATGACTTATCAATTCCGATGACTTAATGACTCAAACCTTATTGACTTACTGACCCAATGACTTACTGACTAATGACTTATGACTTATTGACTAAATGACCTTTTAAATGCAATCATTTTAATAGCAGTAGTGGCGGCTTCTTCACCTTTGTGTCCATGAATGCCGCCTATCCGTTCTTCGGCCTGCTGTTCGGTATTTACAGTTAGCACTCCAAATATCGTTGGTACATTTAAAGACAGGTTCAACTGCATAATGCCGTCGGTAATGCCTTTGCAAACGTAGTCAAAATGAGGCGTATCGCCACGGATAACAGTTGCAAGAGCAATAAAAGCATCAGTGGCCTGTGTGCTGTTTGCATGAAGCGTTTTAATGGCGAACGGAATTTCAAAAGCACCAGGAACAACAATCGTTTCTGACTTTACTCCGCTGGCCTCAAGCACTTCTTTGCAACCTTTTTCGAGCCAGTCTATGATGTGGGCGTTCCACTCGGTTTTTACTATAACTACAAAGGCATCCTGTAATGCCGGGATGCCTTTGTTTAATGCTGTATTGCCTTTTGTAGCCATATTATTT
>CAXUMK010000196.1:0-6602 GCA_964251885.1 uncultured Segetibacter sp.
AATGCCTCCGGCAAAAGTACTGCTGTCGGTTTTGCCTGTTTCACCTGCTGAAGTTGTTGAAGATTTGCGTACAGGACCATTCAGGTAACTGTCTGTTACCGAATGTTGCGGGGAGAAAGTAGAAGTATCACCCGGTTGAGCTTTGTATGTGCTCAATGCAGGAGTACTGCTTTGAACTGTTTTGCTTTTGTGTTTTTTTACCTGGCTAAAGCCATTACTACACAATATCAACAATGCTATGCAAAAAGTTATTTTCATAAAAATCATTTTACTGTTAACAATATCTTGCAGGTAGTCATCATCTGAAATCTGCAGTTGTTTTTGAGGAGGAATTCAACATAACATCTCCCTTTTTTATTGGTGAACAACAACACGAAACCTACTAAAATTATGCTAACCACAAATTGGGGAAGAACCCGAAGCATCCTACATTCTCTTTCAAATTGAAAAAAGTGTCTAAGCGGCCTGTCTTTTGCAGACACATTTGAAATATCATTTATCATGGAAAAGAAAATATTTGGCATTATACTTACCATATTAGGTATTGCGGGGCTGGTTGCCGCTGCAGTCAGTTTTGTAAATTCCAGTAGCGGCAGCTATAACATTAAGATGATTTTTGTGTATGGAATACTTGGTCTTATCTTTTTCTTTACAGGTATTGGTCTTCTTAAAACTACCAAAGACACTTCTGTTTAACATAGCGCTATACTGTTATTCAATTTTTTGGTGTTAAAAGCAGAGCGGCTTTAATGGCAGGATTTTTATTTGAAACAGAAAAGGAGTTGTTCCATATTTAAAAACGTAAACAAAGTAAATTATGAAAAAGGTTTTTATGCTTCTTAGCGCAATTGTGTTAGGATCTGTTATTATTCAGCAACTAATAACCGCAAAGCCACCACGCAAACATATCAGGTCAAGAGCAGATGACCCAACTATTCCACCCATTTCAAGAAAAGCTTTTTAGAAAAATGAATATAGTCCCTGCTCAATGCAGGGATTTTGTTACTGTTCTTTTCTGCCTAAGTTACCTTCTGCCCTTACTGCAAGTTTCGTCTTGAAAGCCTACGATTCATCTGTCTGCTCCAACTCTGCCAAGAAAGGCTTTCCATCACTATTCGTTTGAAGATTATTTTCAACATGCATGTTCTCATTCATCCTGCTTTCATCCGTTTTTACTTCATTGCCTGTAACGATTGCCCTTGTCACAGGCAGGCTTTCGGCGTAATTCTTTTGAATAAAAGCAACGATGTTTTCACGAACAAAACACCTGAGGTCAAACAAACGGGGCGAATTAGAAGCGCTTAGCAAAAGCCTTACTTCCACCGTTCTTTCAGTGGTGTTGGTTACCTGCATCACGCCAACCCGCTTATCCCACAAATCGGAGGTTGAAAGCAAGCGGTTAAATTCTTTCCTTATTTCATCAAAAGGCGCAGCATAATCGAGGTACAAAAAAACTGAACCCATAATATCAGAGCTTGTCCGTGTCCAGTTTTGAAAAGGTTTTTCGAGGAAGTAAGTTATTGGAAGAATCAGTCTTCGCTGATCCCATAAATTCAGCACAACATAAGTCAGCGTTATCTCTTCCACCTTTCCAAACTCGCCTTCTACCACCAGCGCATCATCTAAGCGCAAAGGCTGGGTAAAAGCGATTTGAAGACCAGCGAGCAAATTGCCCAAAGACCTTTGCGCAGCAAAACCCACAATAATACCACTCACTCCAACACCTGTAAGCAACCCGGTTCCAATACGCCTCAAACTGCTAAAGCTAAGCAACACTGCACTGGCTGCAATAATCACAATGATCCAGATGATCATCGTTCTTATAAACTGTATTTGTGTACGTATTTTTCTTTCACGCAGATTATCGGCTTTATTCAGGTCGTAGACATGATATAAAAAATCTTCAAAAGATTTAACTATCGCAACCAGTACAAACGAAAAAGAAACGATTAGCAGAATACCGGTAGCCTTATCAATTATGTTGTATTGCTTTGCAGTCAACTCCATCATAGGCAGCACCAGGTTGAGCGTGAATAAAGGCAAAAACCAGGTAAGAGGATTATTCATTCTCAATACGACAGACCTGAAAAGTGAAAAGCTGTCCTTCGGTTTTGAATATATTCTTAGAAATAGAGCTGCCAGCCCCTTACATATCAATCCCGACAAAAGGGCTGTTGCCGCAAGCAGCAGATTAGATGCATACGGAGGCAGTTCTCTCAAACCCTTCATTAAATTATCCCACATGGTAAACGTATTAGATTAAAGGTGAACAATCGGGAGAAGATTTTTGGTACCGGCTGCGAAGGCTTTTTCAGCATCATTTCTTCGCACTAATAACTAAAGAGGGACAAGAATTATTTGTTGTATCAATTAGTTAATAAACTATACCGGAAGTGATACAATTAAATTGTTGTTTTAGTCTACTGTTTTACATTTACAATATTAGTTTAACTTTGAGTTATGTTAGAAAAAGAACTTGAAACTTATAATAAATCAAAACCTTCTTTACAACAAAAATATCCAGATGGAGGCTATGTTGTAATAAAAGAAGAAGAAATATTAGGTGTTTGGCAAACCAGAGTAGATGGATTGAAAGCTGGATTTGAAAAATATGGAAATGTGCAATTCCTGGTTAAGGACATTATGGAACGAGACATCGTTGCTAACTTTTCACGTAATCATAGATTTGCTTGATGCCTGCTTTAATAAAAAGAATTAGCAATTTAAGAGAAGAAGGACCTACTATAGATGTCATCATTTACCCTCCTGCTCAAATAATAAATAATCTTACTGACAAAAACGAGATTACCCCTAATAAAATTTGCACTGGTCTTATAGATACAGGTGCATCCAACTCGTGCATTGATATTAAAATAGCGGCAGAATTAAATTTAATTTCAAGAGATTTCATTCCTATTCTTACCCCATCTGGTATGAGCAATCATTTTACTTACGATGTTGGGGTTATGATGCCGTCACAATTAGGATATAAAATTTTTTTTATTGAAGTTACCGGAGCCGATTTGGAAAGGCAACCATTTGATGTTTTAATTGGCAGGGATATTTTAGAGCACCTTACTCTAATTTTTAACGGTTGGGATAACTCCTTTCAAATTCACATCTAATCAGTATCTCTACTCTATAGAAGTTTCAAAGTCATTCTCTTTCATAAAATATCAGGTTGCGCTCTTACTGCTTGTAACTCCTTTGGCGGTTTATGCAACTCTCCAAATTTCCCTACATTTGATTACTCAATATACAACAATGCAGGAAGCATATATAGTAGCAGGTTACCGCACCGCCGTAACCAAAAGCAAAAGAGGCGGTTTTCGTTTCACACGTCCCGACGACCTGGCAATTGAAGTGATAAAAGGACTCATGGCATCCGTTCCCCAACTGGAAGCAAAGCGGGTAGATGATGTAATTGTAGGCAATGCGGTGCCCGAAGCAGAACAGGGTTTACAGGTCGGCCGCATTATTGCGTCGCGCGCTTTGGGGTACGAGGTGCCGGGCATGACGGTTAACCGCTATTGTGCCAGCGGGCTGGAGACCATCTCTATTGCAACCGCAAAAATTCGTATGGGAATGGCTGACTGCATCATTGCCGGCGGAGTAGAAAGTATGAGCATGGTGCCGACCGCAGGCTGGAAAACCGTGCCCGCTTATTCGATTGCATCTGAAGAGCCAGACTATTATTTAAACATGGGATTGACCGCCGAAGCAGTTGCTAAAGAATACAAGGTCAGCCGCGAAGACCAGGACTCATACAGCTATCATTCACACCAAAAGGCAATACATGCCATTGAAAACGGGTATTTCAAACCCGGTATTTTGCCGGTAAACGTTGAACAGGTTTACCTTGATGAAAAAGGCAAAAAGCAAAAAAAGACTTACACTGTTGATACAGACGAAGGTCCGCGCTCCGATACCAGTTTGGAAGCGCTTGCTAAACTGAAACCTGCGTTTGCCGCTGCAGGAGTGGTGACTGCCGGAAACTCTTCGCAAACCAGTGACGGAGCCAGCTTCGTAATCGTGATGGGCGAAAAAATGATAAACGAATTGGGACTAAAACCAATCGGCCGCTTAGTTGCCTGTACAAGCGCCGGAGTAAACCCGCGAATTATGGGCATTGGCCCTGTAGCTGCTGTTCCGAAGGCTTTAAAAGCTGCCAATATCTCTCAAAATGAAATTGATCTGATAGAGTTGAATGAAGCATTTGCGTCTCAGGCGCTGGCCGTTATAAGAGCATTGGATTTTAATCCTGAAGTTGTAAATATCAATGGCGGCGCTATCGCTCTCGGTCATCCTTTGGGATGCACCGGCAGTAAGTTAACCGTACAAATCTTACACGACATGAAACGTTTAAACAAGAAGTATGGAATGGTAACTGCCTGTGTCGGCGGCGGCCAGGGCATTGCTGGGATTATAGAAAATATTGCCTGAACAGGATTTTGAGGAATTACAGGACAGACATGATTAGGGAAAAAAATTAAGAACCACTTTGTTTACCAGCGTCATATCTTTAAGCAGCTTTGGTTGCGACGCTCCGTTTTTACTGTAGCATTCTATTCATCGTTTTCCAAAGCGGAAAGTTGTTAAGTTTTGCAACACCCATTTTTCATAAGTTTACAAGATGTACTTTTATGATCTAATTTTAGACGAATGAGACTCATCATATTATTTGCCTTTTTGCTTTCAATGACCGCAGCAAACGCCCAGACATTTTTGCCTGGAGGTTTTATAGATTATGGCTACAGGGGAAGTTTTGCTAACCATCTCCAATTGAATGACAGCGCTGCAAATAAGAAATGGTCTATCAGCAAGTACAGCGGCATCTCAACCAGTTTTTCTTTTTTTAAAGGTGGCAACGCCACTATTATTTCTGCACCAATTGGCTTGCAATTGAACAGAAAACTAAATAACAATTTGTACGCTTTTGCAGGTGTTTTTGTAGCTCCTTCTTATATCAGCATCAATCCGTCTTTTGCAAATACCGGTATCAGTAAAATGAACCAAAATGCATTATACAACACCAGGAACCTCGGCATGTACTCAAGGGCAGAACTGGGCTTGCAATATATAAATGATGAAAGAACTTTCTCCATATCAGGAAGCATAGGCATTGAAAGAAGCACCTACCCAATGCCAGTTTATATGCAAACGAATAATACAAGGCAAAACCCGGTTATTGGAGCAAACAGGTAAACGCCATTATATCTTTTTCGTATTCTTAAACTCATTCTTTAAAAGCCATTGCAGCACTTTTTCTCTCTGGTCGCCCTGGATGATGATTTCCCTGTCTTTTACGCTACCCCCAGTACCACAATAGTTTTTTAGCTTTTTGCCTAAGTCTTCAAGGTCTTCCTGTTTGCCAATGAAATTTTCAACTAAAGTAACAGCCTTGCCCGCTCTTTGCTTTGTATCTAATCTTACTTTTAATTTTTGCTTGTCCGTCAACAAGGTTTCCTGCACTTCATCCGGTTCTTCTTCGAACCTGAAGTTTGGGTCTGTGCTGAAAACAAACCCGCGATTGTCCGGTTTATTTTTCTTATTCATTTTAATCAGTTGACAGTTGTTGGATGACAGATGACAGAAAACTACATTTCCGCCTTCAGGCTTAAATCAAGGCTTTTTGCCTGGTGAATTAATGCACCCACACTTATATAATCCACTCCTGTTTTTGCATACTCTTCTATGTTCTGCAGGTTAATTCCGCCGCTGGCTTCTGTTTCAAACTTTTTATCAATCAATTGCACTGCTTCAGCTATTTCATCTGTAGTAAAATTGTCAAGCATTATCCTGAAAACTTTGCCTTCGCCTACTTGCACAACTTTTCTTACATCTTCGATATTGCGGGTTTCAACTTCTATTTTCAACGGTAGCTTTTGGGTTTGTACATAATCCCACGCCTTCATAATTGCGTTTTCAATTCCACCCGCAAAATCTATATGATTGTCTTTTAGCATGATCATGTCATACAATGCAAAGCGATGATTGGTACCGCCGCCAATTCTTACCGCTTCTTTTTCAAGCAGACGGAAGTTGGGAGTGGTTTTTCTTGTATCTAAAATTTTGGTCGTGTATCCTTTTAAAGCATCCACATATTGCCGTGTCAAAGTAGCTATTCCGCTCATTCGCTGCATGATGTTCAGCACAAGCCTTTCGCATTGTAAAATGGTATGAATAGTTGCTTCCACTTCAAATGCTTTTTCGCCTGCATACATTGCATCTCCGTCTTTTTTGTATGCTTTAAATATAGATGACGGTTCTGTGGTCGTAAATACTTCTTCGGCCACAGCCAAGCCGGCTAAAACGCCGTCCTGCTTTATCTTTAAAACCGCTTTGCCTCTTTCATCCGGTCGTATACAGCTAAGTGTTGAATGATCTCCGTCGCCTACATCTTCGTTTAGTGCTTCTGCTATCAGGTGCTGTAGTTTTTCATTATACGTGCTCATAATACAAAGCTACGACACGATTTGGACACGGATTTAGACATGGATTTTTAGGATTGTAAGATTGACCGGATTTTACCTTGTATTTTTATTACAGTTTATTCTAAATATCCGGCTTTATAGTTATGCATTGCTGAATAATGAACAAAG
>CAXUMK010000196.1:6612-10763 GCA_964251885.1 uncultured Segetibacter sp.
TGCGACGCAACGATGTAAAATAGTAGTAATGAAGCCCGGCTCATAAAAACTCATTGCATTTATTTTGCAGCGCTCAGTATTTACATTTCATGGTAGTGAATGACCCAATTATTCGTACAGCAAGCAAATTCAGCTCAAAATGTTGATTGTGCAATTCAAACTCATTGAAATTCTATTCATAAAAAAGCCTCGTTTTAAAAACGAGGCTCATTAGGTTCAGAGGGTTCGAAGTTTATCAACTAATCCTCACAGTAATAATTTGTGGCTTGCCTTCTTTGGTTCTCAGCATGATCGAAAGCTTATAACCGTCGGTACCGTTGATCAGCTTTCCGGCAATATACATGGTGCCGCCCATTTCTCTTTGCGAAGACAGTTCAAAACCTTTGATATTGTTGTTATCAAAAAAAGACTTTAAAGCAATACCGGCCTGGTTCTTACCTATGCTTTTTATTTCGTCTTTATCAGGAAATTTGATGTCAAGAATTTTATCAAAATAGTTGGATACCTGGTCAGCATTCGCTGACTTTAAAGCATTTACGAGGTTATTTGCATCCTGAGCCTTCAGGCTAAAGGAAGCAGAAACGATTATCAGAGTTATAAACAGCTTTTTCATTTTATATGGTTTACTTTCAAACGATTACCTCTTGTCTAAAAATATGCCAAACTGAAAAATTGAAAAAAATAGTCTGACTTTTGCAATCTGAAACAATTCTTTAAAAAGCTATAGTTTTATCGTATGGAAAATAAAAGAGTGATCTTAATTATTATGGACGGATGGGGACTTGGAAAAGTAAAATCCGCCGATGCTATACAAAATGCAAACGTTCCTTTTGTTTCTTCTTTGTACAGTAAATATCCAAACACTACTCTGGTAACCAGTGGCGAAGCTGTTGGCCTGCCCGATGGACAAATGGGAAATAGTGAAGTAGGCCACCTGAACATTGGCGCCGGCCGCATCGTTTACCAGGAACTGCAAAGGATTAATGTAGCCATTCGCGATGGTGAGTTTTATAAGAATGAAGTTCTGCTCGAAACCATCAGGCAGGCAAAAAATAATCATAAGCCACTGCACTTAATGGGTTTGGTAAGCGATGGCGGCGTGCACAGCCATATCAATCATTTAAAGGCAATTGTGTCTCTTTGTAAAACAGAAAACCTAAGCGAACTTTATATTCACGCTTTTACCGACGGAAGAGATTGCGACCCAAAAAGCGGCTTACATTTTATAACTGAACTGCAGCAACATCTTGACAGCAATGTTGGCAAAATTGCAAGTGTCACCGGTCGCTATTATGCTATGGACCGCGACAAACGTTGGGAACGAATAAAGCAGGCGTATGATGTAATGGTAAAAGCAGAGGGACAAACATCTTCATCGGGCATAGAGGCAGTGCAGCAATCTTATGATAAAAGAGAAACGGATGAATTTATTAAACCAACGGTCATACTCGATGCCGAACAAAAACCGGTAGCCACCATTAAAGATGGCGATGTATTGCTGTGTTTCAATTATCGCACAGACAGACCGCGTGAAATTTCTGAGGTGTTAACCCAGCAGGATTTTCCCGCCTACAATATGAAGAAACTCGATGTCTACTACACTACTCTAACCGAATATGATAAGAGTTTTAAAAATGTGCACGTTATCTTTCAAACAGACAATTTAAACAATACGATTGGTGAAGTGCTGGGTGCAAATGGAAAAAAACAGATACGTATTGCCGAAACAGAAAAATATCCGCACGTTACTTTCTTCTTTAGCGGCGGCCGCGAAGTGCCTTTTGATGGTGAGAGCCGTCTTTTAATTCCTTCGCCAAAAGTAGCTACTTACGATTTGCAGCCCGAAATGAGCGCAACCGAAATAACAGATGCAATTGTTCCTGAAATTGAAAATAAGTCTGCTGATTTTATCTGCCTCAATTTTGCCAATGCCGACATGGTAGGTCATACCGGTTTTTTCAGTGCAGTTGTAAAGGCGGTTGAAACGGTTGACAGGTGCGTAGAAAGAGTGGTGACTGCCGCTTTAAAAAATGACTATGCAGTCTTCATTATTGCCGATCATGGCAATGCCGATTTTATGATAAACGAAGACGGTTCGCCCAACACACAACACTCATTAAACCTCGTACCTTTTTTTATTGTTGACAATGAATGGCATGGTACGGTTAAGCCTGGTAAGTTGGGTGACCTCGCTCCCACCATTCTTACAATGATGCACGTTCCCATTCCAAGAGAAATGAAAGGCGAGGTTTTGATTACAGTATAAATTTGTCGAATGAAAATTGTCAAAAAAATCATCCTGTTCTTATTGGTTGTACTCATTATCATGCAGTTTTTTCATCCAAAGAAGAATGCTTCCACCGATAAATCTGCCAATGACATCACTGCTGCTTACGGGGTTCCTTCGCCTGTACAAGACATTTTGTCCAAGGCCTGCAACGACTGCCACAGCAACAACACAAGGTATCCGTGGTACAATAATATGCAGCCGGTTGCCTGGTGGTTAAACGATCATGTAAAGGACGGCAAGCGGGGGTTAAATTTTAATGAGTTTGCTACTTACCGTATTGCCAAACAATATCATCGCATGCAGGACATTATTGATGAGGTTAAAGAGGGTGACATGCCGCTTGGTTCATACACGCTCATACATACAGATGCCAGGCTTACGGACGAAGAAAAGACGACATTATACAACTGGGCAAATTCGGTCAGAGATACAATCAAAGCAAAATATCCGCCAGACAGTTTGATAAGAAAGAAGTAGTTTTTGGTACAAGCCGCAAAACGATCTTCAAAATCGTTGCGTCGCATTTCGTTCATCAGCAGAATTACTATGAAGCTTTTCTCTGAGCGACAGATGACAAACAGATGAGCCACACTTGAAGAGAATCAATCGCATTAGATGTGCCACACCTTCAAGGTGTGGCACATCTACATTCACTGCAGATTAACGATTAACACAACATGAAGCAATACGACTACATCATTTCGGGAGCAGGGGCAGCAGGCCTAAGCCTGCTGATGCGCTTTATGCAAAATCCTGCTTTTGATAATAAAAACATCCTGGTAGTTGACAAAGAACCCAAAACCAAAAACGATCACACCTGGTGTTTTTGGGAGCAGGAGCCAGGCTTATTCGAACCGGTCGTTCATCACCGGTGGAAACAGGTTCATTTTTATTCAACTCAGTATTCTTCGCTTCTCGATATAAGCCCTTACGAGTACAAAATGATAAGGAGCATTGACTTCTATAACTACGTTTTGCAAGAGGCTGAAAAGCATTCTAATATCGACTTTCTGTATGGAAACATAAAAGCCGCAGGCAATGCCGGAAACAGAGCCCTTTTAATTGTTAACGGCCAGCAATACATCGCTGAGTATGTTTTCAACAGTGTGATCTTCACAAAGCCCGAAGTTCCTGCAGGCAGGTATTATTTATTGCAGCATTTTAAAGGTTTTATAGTAGAAACGCCTCAAGCTGCTTTCAATCCAGCAGAAGCTACTTTGATGGATTTTCGCGTAAGCCAGCAGCATGGAACTACTTTTGTCTACTTTTTACCTGTTTCAGAAAATCGTGCTCTGGTTGAGTACACTTTATTTTCGCCAAAGTTGCTTGCTGATGAAGAATATACTTCTGCTTTGCACAATTATATTTCCGCTTATCTAAACATAAATAATTATTCTGTGGTTGAGCAGGAGTTTGGCATAATACCAATGACAAGAATAGGAAAGGTTGTAAACATCGGTACAGCAGGGGGGCAAACAAAAGGGAGCAGCGGCTTCACTTTTCAGTTCATTCAAAAGCATACTGCTAAAATCGTTTCTGACCTTTTAAAATATGGCGCCCCAAAAGAAGATGAGCCGTTACTGGATAAACGTTTCAAACTTTACGACAGCATTTTTCTGAATATACTGGAAGGAAACAAACTTGCGGGAGACAAGATATTTGCAGATTTGTTTGGCAAAAACCCTGCAGAGAGAGTACTTCGGTTTTTAGACAATGAAAGCACCCTCGAAGATGAAATAAACCTGATGGGAACTTTGCAGCAGCGTGTTTTCATGAAAGCAGCGATGCAGGAAATATTCAAATAAATAGGATTAGGTACATTGTTCGGTTAATTAGCCAAACCTATAAAGGATTTAAGAAA
>CAXUMK010000197.1:0-10683 GCA_964251885.1 uncultured Segetibacter sp.
ACAAAGAACAAATGTTTGTACCAAAAAAAGCCTTCAGAAGTATTTCTGAAAATTCGATTACTGATAGAAAAATCTTGATCTGTTGATTTTAAGATCGCGTAAAATGCCCGACTTAGGATTGATACTGATATTGAATGAGCGGTACAAGCCAATGGGGGTGATATTGATAGCCATCTGCCAGCAATGCATTTCGCGGGTGATGAACATGGTAAGCGTTTGAACTTTGCTGGTAGTAAGATCATAATAAGTGTTTCCACCGATTTTCCAGCGTGGGGTTAAACTAAAATCTCCGTTAATGCTCAGGTTTGAATACACTTTTGGTATTGTTTTGTAATCCGTTCCCGGCTGGTTAGTGTAGCTTAAAGAATACGACAACTGCACCGTCCAGGGTATATTGAAATCGGTATATTCTGCGGGATTGGCTCTCACGTATTCCAGTTGCCGCTGCTGTTCGTCGGGCGTCATAAAATCATCGTGTGTAATTCTGTCCTTATCGGTTTTGCCATCTTTGCTTTTGCTTGTAAGCGAAGTAGAAATAGCGATACTGGCATTGGTTATTCTGCCTGGTTTTAATTTGTTGTTATTGAACATCAACTGCGGATGCCTGAAACCCTGCGCATCTGCTACATAAGGATCGAGGTTGGCATTGGCAGTGATATTGATCTTTTGAAATAAGGTGCTGCGTGCATAGAGCAATATGTTTGACAGAGGAAAACTGTCAGTCGGGGAAGGAATAAGATTATAAGCTCCGCTAAACCCAAAGCCGTCTATCAGCTTTACCTTTTTTGTACCGCCGTTAGACGTGTCTTTGCTGCTTCTCACTTTCATCTCCAATGTGTTATCGACACCAAAACCAATGCTGCCCGACCTGCCTTCGCTAAATGGCGATACAAGTCCCCCTGCAAACTGAGACACCCGTGTAGTATGCCCTGTAGAGTCAACTCTCAAAGTATAATAATATTGTTTCTGCATATCGGGTCTGTAATTAAGGCTAAGCGTAGGCCTTATCTCATGCCTGATAGCCACAATTTTACTATTCTTGCCAAAGAGATAAGTGCCAAAAATACGGGTGCTTGCCGAGAGCGACATCTGCATTTGCCGCGCTGTATAAATTCCTCTTGAAATGTTTGTATCTACCCTGTTCTTAGCGCTGTCCCACCGTTGAAGCACTTTTTGCCCATACCAATTTTCATTGTACGATACGCCCGGAGAAAGCTGGATAGGCCCCATTTGCGGCAAAGACAAAGTGATAGGAATAGAATGTGTGGCCCCGTATTGTGCCGTATCGAGCAGCCTTCTAAAGCTGAATGCAGAGTCGTAAAATGCAAGCTGATTCTGGAAATTACCAGTGTAGCCAACACCGAGTTTTTCGTACCATTTTGGTGTGCCTACGGATTCCTTTTTTTGAAACGGATAAATGGTGAGCACATTAAAGCTGGCAGTGGGAAGATTGAGGTTTATTATCCTGGTATTATTGTTCTGGCTATGATTGGCGCTGATAGTAAGATTATATTTCCCGCTCCAGTCTCTGCTGTAAGCGATAGATGAACTTAAGCTGTTCTGAAAGTTTTGTAAGGAGTTATTAGAAACAAACCGGTTAAATTTTGTACTGCCGGCATTGATGTTTGCAGAGAAACTCGATCCCGGGCTGGCTTTTGAATCCCTGGAATGACTCCAGTTTATCATAAAACTTTGGCTCTTTGTAAACTCTTCTTTGTTGTATCCGCCGCTGTTTAAGATTTTGGTATTCTGAATAGCAAGATTAAAGTTTCCCGTATATCTGTAGCGCTTTATATATCGCGACGAAAGGTTTACATTCCAGCCACCATAAGTGTATATGTTGCCACGTACCGTTGCATCAAAATTTTCGCTTAATACTTTATAAAAGCCAAGTCCTTCGAGGCCTAAACCATATTGCTGATTGGAGGTGAACTGCGGCGGAAGCAAGCCTGAATGACGGCCACGGTTTAAAGGGTAAATACCAAAAGGGATACCGATAGGAACAGGAACACCTTCAAACTCGGGAAATGCAGGACCGGAAACCGCGATCTTGTTGGTGATCATCTTCATCTTGCGGGTACGAAAAGCAAAGTGAGGTGTATCGAGATTACAGGTTGTAAATCTTCCCTTCCATGCGTAAATGGTATTTGCGTTTATCTTTTTTACTGTTTGGGCATAGACGTACATTTCACCTTGTTGCAGGTAAGTGTTTTTGGTTAAGCCTTTTTGAGAGCGGGTATTGTAAAATATAGTGTCCTGAACGCTTGTCATATCGCCCTGCACCAACTTAGGCTTATTTAAAGGATTACCCGATGTATCGGTTGAACCAAAAGCAGTCAGCAATTGTTTGTTCTGGTCTAAGTGGATGGTTGATGCGCTCACTTCTACATCGGTGTATTTCGCATTCGCTTTTCCATATAAGATAAACTCTTTTGTAGGTATGATCAATACACCGCTGTCATCAGCAGAATAGTTAACCGGTGCGGTAAGCGAGTCTTTTGAAAATTTTACATGAAAAGTATCTGCAACGTTTATGAGACTGTCTTTTTTGGTTGTATCGCTTGTATAGATCGTATCTGCTGCTGTAGATTTTTTATAAGCAATACTATCAGGAAATTTACGTTTGACAGGTGGAGGTGTATCTGCTACTGCTGAGTATGATAAAACATGTAATGTATTGAATGAATGCCTCGCATTTACCTGAAGGGTTATTATGAAAACAATAGCAATTAGCCCGGAGGCTAAAAAAGTTTTTGACCTAACTTTACATCGTTTGCTCATAAGTAGTAGAACAAATTTACTGGTTAAAGCATTAAGGATGTGTGAAGATTAACCCAATTGAAACTGAAAAAGCCCTAAAGGAAGTTTAGTATGATTAGAAAATTTGCAGTACCGGTTTTATATTTTTGCGTTCTCCTTTTTTTATTCTCGTTTGACCTTTATCCACATCAACCAATTAAAAAGCAGGCTCTTAAAACCATCGTTATTGATGCCGGGCACGGATTGCCCAACAGCAATGCCGAGGGAAAATACAGTTACGAATCTGCACTTACTCTTGCAATCGCTTTGAAACTTGGTGAAAGGCTTAAAGAGGTGTTGCCCGACTGTAACATTTTATACACAAGAACAGATGAGAACCTTCCGGGTGGATTAAAAGATAAGAATATTGCTAATCGTTGGCGGGCTAATTTTGCCAATGAGAACCACGGAGACCTTTTTATATCTATTCACGTAAATGACCTGGAACCACGATACAGGAGAGAAGTAGAAGGTCACAGAGAAGAGACATATACTGTAACTGTAGGTAAGGGCCGAAAAAAAAGGAGAGTAAAAAAAACAAAGATTGTTCCCATCTACAAATCTTATAAACTTTCGTGCGACAGGTCTGGTACCGAAACTTATATCTGGGCAGTAAACAAATATGACCAGAAGCAAAATGCAGTAAGCTCAAGAGATGATGACCAGTTTGGCGAACATGACACTTCGGTTACTTATGCTGAATCTCCCGATGCAAAAATTCTTGCTTCACTTAGAACAAAAAAATATTTCGATCAAAGCCTTGCAATTGCAACGTTTGTAGAGGAAGAATTTAAAAAAGAAGGACGTACAAGTTATGGCGTGAAGCAAAGAAATAACGAAGGAATCTGGGTATTGCAGGCTACCAACATGCCAAGCATACTGGTAGAAACAGGATTTATTTGCAATTTCGAAGAAGAAGATTATTTAAACAGCGAAAAAGGACAGAACGAAATAAGCTATGCCATCATGAGAGCAGTCCTTCGATACAAGCAGTTTCTTGAAACCGGTTCAGGTATTATAGCTGATACAACAAGCCAGCAATAAGTGTTCTGTTTTTTTAAGATCAATACGGAAATATTCAATGCTCAACTTTCAATGTTCAATAATCAATGAATCCATTCGCTTTGTATTTCTTATCTGAATATTGAATATTGAGCATTGTTTATTGAATATTACAAACCTCATTAGGAAACAGCGAATGACTGCTATCAATAAATCCACAATTACAAAATATCAGTCAGCATAAGATGAAGCCTAAAAACAAGAGAAAGTACAGATGAAGAAAAACCTCATGATTGTTTTTAGCATGTTGTTAGTATGCTTTCAATCCACTTTCCTGTTCGGGTTTAAACCCTTTCAAAAAGCCCGTTTAAAAAAGATAGTGATCGATGCCGGCCATGGCGGTCATGATGTAGGCGCTGAAGGAAGGTATTCAAAAGAAAAAGACATTGCTCTTGCTGTCGCTTTGAAGCTGGGTAAGCTTATTCGAAGCGAGATACCAGACCTTGAGGTTGTGCTTACACGCACTTCCGATATTTACCAGTCGCCGCCTACCAAAGCAAATATTGCCAATTTTAATAAAGGAGATTTATTTATCAGCATTCACTGCAATAGCGCACCTGCCGTTAAACACTCTGAAGTAGCAGGATATAGTACAGAAGTGTATTACACCGGCAAAGGAAGAAAGAAGAAAAAACATACCCGCAAAGTTGCTAAGTACAGAAACTGGACAACGCCAAATCCCGCAAAAGGAACAGAAACATACATCTGGGGTGTACAAAAAACCGATATGAAGGAAAAGGCAATGCGTGAGAATGAATCGCTTTATCTCGACAGCGCAACGGCGAACTTTGTAAAAGACTTTAACCCCAATTCGCCTGACAGAATGATTTTGTATTCGCTGAAAACACAGCAGTATTTCAACAGAAGTGCAAGCCTGGCTCTTACAGTGGAGGAAGAATTTAAGAAAGTAGGCAGAATAAGCCGCCAGGCCCAGCAAAGACAGGTGGGTATATGGGTTTTGCAGGCTGTAGCTATGCCAAGCATCCTGGTCGAAACAGGCTTCATTAGCAATCCTTCAGAAGAAGATTATTTAAATAGCGATGATGGTCAAAATGAGATTGTGAAATGCATTGTGCAGGCACTGAAGAGATACCGGTATTCTCTTGAAAATCAACCGAAAGCAATACAAAAGGTTCGGTAATAAATGCAAAGAAATACCGTTGCTCATGCTTTACATGCTACTTTTGCCTTAGCATGAATTTTGCAATTATAGGCATACTAACCACAAAGCGATTATATTAAAGCATACACCATGAAGATTAACAACGAAACGAAAGTTGGTGCACTCACAGCTCTGGCAATAACCCTTCTTATATTGGGATTCAATTTCTTAAAAGGTAAAAGCCTGTTCAAAACAGGCAATTTTATATATGCAAAAGTAAAACAGACCAAAGGGTTGATGGTTTCGAACCCCGTTTCTATAAATGGATTACAAATCGGCAGTGTGTATGATCTGGAGGAAGCCGATAAAAACTTAAATAACATTATCATCTCTATAAAACTTAGTAAAGACGTAAACATTCCCGTTAACTCAATCGCTTCCATAAAAGACAATCCGTTAGGTACATCAACTATGGAGATCAGCAAAGGTGATAGTAAAGATTACCTCAAAAATAAAGACACTATTCCCACAGTTGATGAGCCAGGTATGTTAGGAACAATAACCACCAAGCTTACTCCGGTAGTAGACCAGGTGAGAACAACTGTGCAAACGCTTGATTCAGTTTTAAGAAATGTCAACACCATTTTTGATCCGGTTACAAAAGACAATATGAAGAGTGTTGCAGGCAATATTAAAGGCATTACTGCAAGCCTGATTATATCTGCCAAATCATTAGAGGCTTTAATGAATCAGCAAACAGGTTATTTAGGTAAGTCAATGAGTAACTTAAATTCCTTCAGTAACAATCTTGCAGGTAACAACGATAAGATAAATGCAACATTGTCCAACGTTGAAAAATCTACACGCAACTTATCGAATGTCGATCTTGATGGCACCCTTAATCAACTAAGAACTACAGTTGAAAAATTGAATAGTGCCGTTGAAAAAATTGACAGTAAAGATGGTTCAATCGGCAGGTTGCTAAACGATAACCAGTTGTACGATAATCTTGCAAATACTACCCGCAGCCTAAACATATTAATGGATGACATTCGTGTAAATCCTAAAAGGTATGTTAGCATTTCCATTTTTGGTGGCAAAGCCAAACAGCAATATCTAACTTCGCCCCTGCCGGTAAAAGACACTACTACGGCCGTAACCATGAAATGATAAAAGCTACTTATTTATATACTTTATTTCTTTCCGTTTTTATAACTTTCTCCATCGCTGCTCTATCGCAGGCAAATGCTGTAACCGATACTTCTAAAGGTAAAAGGCTTCAATTTGAAAGTGACCGTTACAACTTTCAAAAAATGGGAACAGTGGATTTTATCTCTCTTACGGGTCATGTGAAGATGAAGCAAGAATTAACTCTTATTTTTTGTGACAGCGCTGTTCTTAATCAGGCAGAAAATACTGTGGAGGCTTTTGGTAACATCCATATAAATGATAATGACAGTGTTCATATTTATTCGCAATACCTGAAATACCTCGGCAAAGAAAAAATGGCTTACCTTAAAAAGAAGGTGAAGTTAACCGATGGCAAAGCTGTTTTGACGACTGACGAAATGGACTACAATACATTTACCAAGATTGGTACTTACGTCAAAAGCGGCAAAGTAGTTGACGGAACTACGGTACTTACAAGCCAGGAAGGTTACTACTACGGGGAAACGAGAGATATGTATTTCAAGAAGAAGGTGTATCTCAACGACCCGCAGTACAAGGTGTATACTGATACGCTTCTATACAATACTTTCACGCAGATAGCACGGTTTACAGTTCCCACAAAAATCATAACCGGCACCCGTGTCGTCAAAACAACCGAGGGCTATTATGATATGAAAAACAGGAAGGCGGTTTTTGGTAAAAGACCTGTCGTTGACGATAAAGATTACACCCTTACCGCAGATGATATGGCTTTTGATGATTCTTCTCATTTTGGTGAAGCGCAGGGAAGTGTTGTATATAAAAGTAAGGATACGGTCAATGCCTATTCCATTCTTTCAAACAACATGAAATCCAACAGCAAAACCGGCGCTATCCTCGCTACGCAAAAGCCGCTGATGATCATTAAGCAGGAGCGCGACACAGTGTATGTCACTGCCGATACTTTGTATTCGGGCAAGCTTACCGAACTCGAAAAATTCAGAACGGTACCAAACATAACAGACCCGCCGGTTACTGATACATCAAAAGCAGCAGATGCGTCAAAAAATACTGTTACAAAACGTCCCGGTCCAAAAGGCGGTTTTACAGCAAAAAATGCTAACACGCTAAGAAATACCATTTCTGTAAATAGGCCTGACTCGGCAAAAGGTATTGCTTCAATAAAAGATAGCGTTTCGGCAGACACAGGCATTGTAATAAAAAGTTTTGATTCAATCAGGGACAGCAGTTTAATAAAAAACGCAGGTTCAATAAAAAAAACGGCGCAGGTTCATTCTTCTGATTCGACAGGTCGTTTCCTTTTAACAAGCGCTGCTGACACGACAAAAACCAATTCGTCAAAAAAAAGAACTGAAAAAAATGCTAACACAATAAGAAGTACTGTTTCTCTAAATAGTTCTGATTCGGCAAAAGGTATTGCTTCAATAAAAAACAGCGATACGGCAGACACAGGCATTGTTATAAAAAGTTTTGATTCAATCAGGGATAGCAGTTTAGTAAAAAACGATAATTCAATTAAAAAATCATCGCCGTTACATTCTTCTGATTCAACAAGTCGTTTTCTTTTAGCAGCGATTGATGATACAGCAAAAGCTTCTTCAACTAAAAGAACTGATTCTGTCCACCTAAAAGCACTTCGAAAGAAAGAAACAAACGACAGCAGCAACAACCGTTTTTTTGAGGCATATTTCAACGTAAAAATATTTACCGACAGTCTGCAGGCGGTAGGCGACAGTTTATTTTATAGTTTCCGTGACTCTACTTTCCGGTTATTTAAAAACCCCGTTGTGTGGTCGCAGGACAACCAGATCGTAGGCGACACCATTTACCTGTTTACCGAAAATAAAAAGCCAAAAAGATTTTATGCTTTTGAAAATGCATTAGCCATCAACAAGGTCGAAAAGGATCTATACAACCAGGTGAAAGGAAATACGATCAACGGCATTTTTAAGAATGGAAACATAGATTTTGTGCGGGCCAAAGGCAGCGCCGAAAACATCTATTATACCGAGGACGAACAAGGCGGTTTCATAGGCGCCAACCGTTCCACTTCAGATGTGATTGATGTTACCTTTCGCGAAAGAAAACCGTACAGAGTTGTTTTTAGAAATAATCTGCAGGGCACCATTTCTCCTATCCGCAAGGTTAACAGCGAAGACATGAGAGTGCGGGGTTTTAAGTGGTATGATGCTAAAAGACCCAAGAGCAAGTTTGATCTTTTTAGTAATTAATACTATGTATTGTTGAAATATAAAGACAGTTGTGTTACCGGCTTTTGTACTCCGGTTAATCATCGTTGCGACGCTCCGTTTATCTGCATCTTGTGCTTCAGCTCCTCATAGTAATATCAGTAAAAGTGAGTGACACAACGATGGTGAATAAGGATTCAAAGCCGGTAACAAAAAAGCTTTTCTGGTTTTCTTTTTTGATCTCGAAAATGAAACATCCTCCATCAAATAGAAGTCGTTGTTGAACTCCATAACGGAAACATTCATATAAAACAAACCTGGCGAGGAACAGCTTTTATGATATAATTGCCAAAGGCAGAAAGCCGGGAGATTAGTTGTATTCTTTAGTTTCCCTGCATTTTATAAGTCTTCACCGCCATTAATCATTCCCGAAACAATTCCTTTGTTATAAGTCAGGTCTGCTCTTATAACACCCACTAAATGCGCAACTATATAAAAATAGATCAGGTATTGAACAAAGCTGTGAACCGACGTGATAGTCTTATGAAGAGACTTTAAAAAAGGTACATCTTCATAAGCCATTCCGAGTCCTGTTAAAGCCATGATTAGAAAAAATAAATAGAACAATAAATAGCCACGTTTAACCAGCAGGTAATGCATTTTGTCGGTGCTTATCCCGTTGGTTTTATCAGGGTATAGTAATGCTTTTTTTATCTTACCCGCAAGTCGTTGTTCTTTTGATTGAGTTATTTCTATGATGATACGGCTAAGCAGCAAAATGCATAATCCATAGCCGAGATATTTATGCAAATTCCAGAATTTGTCATTGTACTCATGGGCTACAGCCCTCGCCTGTTCGGGAGAAACCATTCCTCCTTTTTGCTGAACCTGCTCCTCGACTAAAGACACATTATCCTTAATGGTAAATACAGTCGAAGCCAATAAAACTGTTACGATAGAAGCAGTTATGGTTATAAAAGTAAGCCAGTGCCAAATTCTTACAGCTAAAGAATTACGTTCTTTAAAAAGCGGGGGAGGGCTTTGGATGGAAGTTACATCTATCATAATAAGGTGGTTAACAAGCTGTCTCTGAAGCGGTAGTTACTGTAAGAAATGCTATTGCAATACAACCCGCTGCATAAGCTTATCTCTGTTGAGTTCTATTTGTTTTCAAATAACAATATTAACAATTATTAACTGAGTGAGATTAAACTAAGCAAACTGTAGAGTATCTTATATAGGTACATTTTAAACACACAATTATGAAAAAGATATTTACACTTTTAGTTTCTCTTGGCGCTTTATCAACTGCATTTGCACAACATGATTACCATCAGCAAAATCAACCTACAAATAGCAGAAACAATGTTTCTCAAAACAGCAGTTACACCCAAAAGGTTTATGACAATGGTAATAACGCAGCAGGGTATGGCCAAAACAATCAGCAACAGCAAGACCACAATTCCGGTTACCAAAACAGGCAAAATAGTGCACCTGACTATGCCCGAAACGACCGGAGAAGCATATACGATAATGATGGCCGTTATCCTGATTATGACAGAAGGTTTGAGAACAAAAGAAACTATGATTACGACAGGCGGAATGAACGTTTCTTGAGACATCGTGAAGAAGAAAGACGTTACCGGATGGAAAGAAACTGGTAGATTAAAAGCCCTTTGATAACAATAATTACCCGCTTCGGCGGGTTTTTTTGTATAAAGATGTATTGCCTGCAGATGTTCTGAGACCTGACTTTATTATTGCGTAAAAGATGCTTACTTCGTCAGCAATAATTCCAGCAGAACTTATAAATTGAGCTTTAGTGATTATCTTCATCTTTAGCATAATCTTACAATGACAATAGAGGACATCAGAAATATTTACACTTCGTTGCCTTATGCAACTGAAGACATAAAATACGGAACTGACTTATGCTTTTCAGTAGAAATAACCCAACAATATCAACAGGGTTGCTTTATCATAATGCGACATAGACTTCGCACCATCTTTTAATAATTATCATGTCATATTGCAGCGCGATAGAATTAATGCCCGTTGATAAAAAGGCATTACACAAGGCTTACCACGATAAATTGTATGGTTTCCCTATACATGATGCAACGAGTTGTTTTGCAGACTTGTCTTAGAAATAAACCAGGCAGGTTTAAGTTGGGAAACGATATTGAAGAAAGAAAGAACCTTTAGAAAAGCTTACGACAACTTCAACATAAAAAAAGTAGCCGCCTACCAGGACGAGGATATACAAAGGCTTTTGGCCGACCCGGGCATCATCCGCAACCGGCTGAAGGTCCTGGCCGCGATCGAGAAGCCCACGATCGACCATCGCGGGCCGGATTTCGG